>JAAXHV010000419.1 GCA_012270695.1 Gammaproteobacteria bacterium
CCGGAACAACCCTGGTACGTGGTGGCCAAGGACGTGGAGAATAACGCGCTGACGGTGGCCCAGGGGCACGACCACCCGGCCCTGTTCAGCCGCGCTCTGGTTGCGGCTAACATAAACTGGATCACGGAGGCGCCGGCGCTTCCCCATGAATGCGCCGTGAAAACACGCTATCGCCAAGCCGACCAACCCTGTACAATCGAACCTTTTGACGCTAACAGGGTCAGGGTGCAGTTTACCCGTCCGCAACGGGCCGTCACCCCCGGCCAGTATGCCGTCTTCTATGCTGGCGACCAGTGCCTGGGCGGCGGCGTGATTGAATAGATAAAAATGACTACCATCATCGGCATTGATTACAGCGGCCACATGAACGTATAGTCCCAGGTTCAGCAGAACGAATAATCCGTATGGAGGACATAGCATGCTTAAAGCACACAAATTATGGCTTTTTATCGTAGCACCCGGTCTTTTATCAGCCTGCGATCAAGTAGTGGATCTCGCGGAAGATGAAGCAATCCGTCCTGAGGCTGCGGCGGCTGTCGACAAGACCAATCCGAACTGGAAACAGCAGCTCAGCAAACCGGAGGTCATAGATTTTAAACCTGGCGAGAAGTACTACTGGGATATGGACACCAATATGGGAAAGATGAGCTTCCTGCTGTTCCATGACAGAACCCCCATGCATGTGAGCAGCACCATATACCTCACCGAGCTGGGTTTTTATGATGAGGTGCTGTTCCACCGGGTCATCCCCGGTTTCATGGCCCAAGGCGGCGACCCCACCGGCACCGGCCGGGGCGGTCCCGGCTACCAGTATGAGGGTGAGTTTCCCGCTGGTCTGTCCCATGACCGTCCCGGACTGCTGAGTATGGCCAATGCGGGACCGGGTACGGACGGGAGCCAGTTTTTTATCACCTTCGTGCCGACGCAATACCTCGACGGCAAGCACACGATTTTCGGCGAGGTGGTCGACGGCATGGAGACACTCAAGGCCCTGGAGGAACGCGGCAGCAGCAGTGGCAGACCCCTGGAGACGCTGGAGATCATCAAGGCGACCATCCGACGCGAGAGCGTGCGCTGAGTGTTGTGTGCTGAGTGTTGTTGCGGGTAATTTGAGAGTCGGTTATACTGGTACGGAAATTCCGTACATATCAGACTAATGGAAAGTATCAGCGTCAATCAATTCAGAGATAATCTTCGTCATTTCGTCGAACGGGTCATCTCGCGCCATGATCCCTTGAAAGTGGTCAGGCGCAACGGCGGCGATTTCGTTGTCATCAGCGCCGAGGATTGGGAACGGGAACAGGAAACGCTCTATATATTACAGAATGCGGACTTGATGAAACAGATAGAAGAGTCACTGAAAACACATGAGAAGCGTGCGGGCTATACACCCACAGACAAGGAAATGAATGAGATCGTTGATATTTAAAGGAAATACCTGGCTCGTCTATGAACAAATTCGTGCAAGGGACAGGAAATTACACAAGACGCTCTGCAGGATCATAAGGGAGTTGTTGAGAGACAACCCGGCGCAAGGGTTGGGAAAACCTGAGCGATTGAAGCATGATCTCTCGGGATTCTGGTCGCGGCGCATTTCCCAGAAGGACAGAATCATCTACAAGTTTGATGATAATTATATCTATATCTTTGCGATAGGCGGCCACTATACACAACCAATAGAATAATAACTGAAACCCACTATAAGGAGTTGTATGACTGATACTAAAACAATGCTGGATGTCAACGGCAGAAGTTACCGTATTTATTCGTTGCAGGCGCTGGCCGCAAGGCATGACGCCAGCCACCTGCCCTATTCCCTGAAAATCCTGCTGGAGAACCTGTTGCGTCACGAAGACAGGATCAATATCACCCGGGAGGATATCGCCGCACTGGCGGACTGGGACTCGCAGGCAAAACCGGAGCGGGAAATCGCCTTTACGCCCGCCCGGGTGTTGATGCAGGACTT
>JAAXHV010000420.1 GCA_012270695.1 Gammaproteobacteria bacterium
TGCTTCGATATTCCGCTGATCACGGACGTCATCCTGGGGCGTTATCGGGAGCAACTCAGTGAGGAGCAGAGAGCCGATTTCAGCGGCTTGTTCAGCCGCTACAGCACGGCCACCTATGCTTACCGCTTCAACGGCTATGACGGCGAGGAGTTCGTGGAAATTTCCCGGCAAGCGACAAAAAGAGGCCGGGTATTGATCAAGACCGAACTGCGCCGGCCCGCGGGCGATACGGTGTCCCTGGACTACCTGCTGCATGAAAAACAGGGAAAGTGGTATATTATCAGCGTCAGCGCCAACGGAGTGAACGACCTGTCGTTAAAACGGGCGGAATATTCTGCCGTTATCAAGGAAAAAGGATACAATGGACTTGTTACAGACATTTTATTTAAAATTGACGGGATGGAGAACGATAACTGACAGTTGGTACGCCACTAACGAGCCGATGAGGAACAGAAGTAATCATGAATAGACACAGACTGAATTGTCCGGTTTCTTTACTTGCAGTGTTACTTGCGGCTGCTCTGCTCACGGGTTGTGCGGGCACGCAAACCATTAATGGGGAAGTCAATCCGGACCCTTATGAAGAGACCAACCGAAGTTTCTATAAATTCAATGACGCTCTCGACCGGCATATCATGATACCTGTTGCAGAAAACTACGTGAAAGCCATGCCGGAACCCGTTCGTGACAGCGTCACGAATTTTTTCGATAACCTGGAATACCTGAATGTTATTCTGCACTCGTTCCTGCAGGGAAAGCTGGGCCAGGGCCTCTCCGACCTGACCCGCTTCGTGGTAAATTCGACGGTCGGGGTCGGCGGCTTGTTCGACGTGGCCACGCCGATGGGAATAAAGGAAAATGATGAGGACCTCGGCCAGACCCTGGCGGTGTGGGGGGTTGAGCCGGGCGCTTACCTGTACATTCCTTTCCTCGGCCCGTACACTGCGCGCAACAGCCCGGATGTGGCCAGCAGTTATTTTGCCAACCCGTTCTCGTACATCTCCACGCTTTACCTGCTGCCGGTCACTTTCCTGAATTTAATCAATGACAGGGCAAACCTGCTGGAGGCATCAGAATTTGTGAATGAAGCATCCATAGACCCTTATGCTTTTACCCGAGAGGCCTACCTGCAACAACGCGAGTACCTCATCCACGATGGCAATCCACCCGTCGATGATATATTCGATGATGAGCTGTTCGACTTGGATGCTGAGGAGGAGGAAGAGGAGGAACCGAAACTGATCATAAAATAAGGAGGCAACAGCCAAAGGACCGGACCGTCCCCGAAGTATTCTCTGCTCTGCTCCAGTCCCCTGTCAAGCCGACGGATGCCAGCCGGCGTCCGCCCAGAGTTGGCCTGACACAATCGAGTTGGAGATCATGAAACAGATCGCGTCGGCTATCTCCTCCGGCCGGATCAGCCTGCTGATCTGGGTATCCGGCAGGACGTGGCTTTCGATATACTCATCACCCAGCGCCCGAACCATGGGGGTATCGGTATATCCGGGATGGATCACTCCGCAACGAACGCCGTAATAAATCGCTTCTTTCATCAGCGTGGCAGCCGCGCCCCCCAGCCCCGCCTTGGTTGACGCATAGGATACCTGGCCCTTGACCCCCTGTGACGACACAGAGCCGATGAAGATAACAGTCCCCTGCACGTGCTCCTCAGGGTGCCACTTTTTCAAGCCGCGCAGCGCCCGGTCTTCCGCGATACGGGCAATCATCCCCATAGCCCAGTACACCGGGGCAACCAGGTTGACACCGACAACACGCTCAAAGTGCTCTCTGGGATAGATGTCAGCCTTTCCCGTTTCCTTGTTGATCTTGACGGCCAGTGCGTCAAGAGTGATGCCGGCCGCAGGGACGCAAATACTGACAATCCCGAACCTGGAGCAGATTTCATCATAGACACGGGTACGGAACGCATCATCCATCACGTCCCCGCGATAAGCGATTGCAACGTCCCGGTTGATTTCGTTGTTGATCTGCTCGGCGGCAATCTCTGTCTGCACGGATTGATCGACTACGGCAATCTTCTTGATACCCCTGCGGGCCAGTTCCAGTGAGACGGC
>JAAXHV010000421.1 GCA_012270695.1 Gammaproteobacteria bacterium
GAATTTTCCGGTTAGAAAAATGGTGGGAAACATGCGATACTGTCCGGCCTATGTTCAAGGGAAAAAGCCAGTTTTCCAAAGAAGAGTTGTTGGCCTGTGGTCGGGGTGAGCTGTTCGGAGAGGGTAATGCCCAGTTGCCCTTGCACAATATGTTGATGGTTGACCGGATAACCGAAATTAGCGACAGCGGGGGTAAGAAGGGCAAGGGATATGTCGTTGCGGAGCTGGATATCCATCCACACTTATGGTTTTTTGAGTGCCACTTTCAGGGCGATCCAGTCATGCCCGGCTGCCTGGGTCTTGACGCGATGTGGCAGTTGGTGGGATTTTATCTGGGCTGGACCGGCGCGCCCGGTCGCGGCCGGGCACTGGGGGCGGGTAAAATCAAATTCTCCGGGCAAGTCACGCCTGATTGCGAGATAGTCAAATACATCATCGATATGAAAAAAATAATAACACGGAACCTGGTGATGGGTGTCGCAGACGGCTGCATGTACGTCGACGGCAGGGAGACCTATTCAGCGAGAGACCTCAGGGTGGGGTTATTCCAGGAACTGTAAATATTTTGATAAACAACGGTAAACTTTTCAGTGTGATATGTTGAAACGTGTAGTCATTACCGGCCTGGGCATTAAATCCAGTATAGGAAACAGTCAACAGGAAGTACTCAGTGCATTGAAATCGGCAACCGGCGGGGTCGCCTATTCCCAGGAATACGCCGACCTGGGATTTCGGTCCCATCTGTACGCCCCCATCCATCTTGACCTGGATGAGTTGATCGAGAGGAAACAGAAGCGTTTTATGGGTGACGCCGCCGCATACGCCTACCTGGCGATGCGCGATGCAATCAGCGATGCAAACCTGGATGAAGAGCAGGTATCCCACCATCGCACCGGTTTGATCGTCGGCACCGGAGGCACCTCCACCGAGAATATGGTCGCCGCGGCGGACATATTGCGCAGCAGGGGCGCCAGGAAAGTCGGGCCGACAATGGTTCCCCGGGTCATGTCGAACACCGGCAGCGCCTGCCTGGCAGTGGCGAGCAAGATCAAGGGGATCAACTATTCGATCGCTTCCGCCTGCGCCACCAGCGCGCACTGCATAGGCAATGCCTACGAGCTTATCCAGTGCGGTAAACAGGACATCATCTTTGCCGGCGGCGGCGACGAGATCCATTGGACCGGCACCTTGCTGTTCGACGCCATGGGCGCCCTCTCGTCCCGTTATAATGACAGCCCGGCAAGCGCATCCCGTCCTTTTGACGCAGACAGGGACGGCTTCGTCATCTCAGGGGGTGGCGGAATAGTCGTGCTGGAAGAATATGAACATGCCGTGAACCGGAACGCAAAAATCTATGCAGAGATTAGCGGATACGGCGCCACCTCCGACGGATACGACATGGTCAAGCCCTCCGGGGAAGGCGCCGTGCGCTGCATGGAAATGGCGCTTGCAACCGTCGATGACCCGGTTGACTATATCAACGCCCATGCGACTAGCACACCTGCCGGAGATACAGGCGAACTCAGCGCGATCAGGAC
>JAAXHV010000422.1 GCA_012270695.1 Gammaproteobacteria bacterium
TACTTCTGGCGGACGCGCGCCGGCGCTGAGGTTGACTTCGTGCTTTATGGCAATGACGCGTTCTGGGCATTGGCGGTCAAGCATTCGCGGCAGGTTCACAGGTCGGACCTGCGGCACTTGAAGAGTTTCGCGCAGGACTACCCTCAAGCACGCTTGCGTCTGGCCTACCTTGGCGAGCAGCGGCTGGAAATCGATGGTGTGCTATGCTTGCCGGTCACCGAGCTCTTGCGCACCCTGGTTCCCGGTAAACCGCTGCCCTGAAACGCGCCGGCCTGACAGCAATATATGTGTACGGTGGTTTATTTTTGGAAATAAATCTCATCGACGGGTACCTGCATCCCGCTGGCAAGCCCGTTATTCTGTTGCGCCAGCGCGATGACCGCGAGCAGTTCCCCGTATTGCGCCTCGGTCATGCCCTTGCCGAAGGCCGCGCTGGTATGTGAGTGCACACAGTATTCGCAGGCATTGGCCACCGACACCGCGATATAGATCATCTCCTTGGTAAGCGCCTCGATCTCCCCCGGCGCCATGACTTCCTTGCCGGCGGCCCAGACACGTTGCAAAGCAGCGGGGTAATTGGCCAGGGCTTTCCAGAAGTTATTGATGTAGTCGGTCTGCCGAACCCGCCTGATGTCATCATAAACAGTCCTCACCTCAGCGCCCGCCTCCTCATATTCAACCAGTTTTACCGTAGACATGAAAATGACTCCTTCACTTACGTAGAATTGTTGTGATTATAAATCAGTATCAGGCAGAAACCAGTAATATATAATTATATATACTTGCGGACTCACAGATTTGAAGAGCAGCTAACCAAAGAGAGACGGAAAGATCACCTGTACGTAGTTCCATTGTGCTAGTTCAACACATATGAGGCGACCATCAATCAATCTTGATTTTATGTAGTCATTTGACTACAATTATTCGTATGGTCAGGATTGTCCACTATGTCTCGGAAGACGGTACGGATTACTTCGATGCGTGGTTTCGGACTCTATCGCCGCAGGCCCGTTCCCGAATCCAAACACGAATCGACCGAATGGAGTTCGGTAACTTCGGGGATTACAAGAGCGTAGGTAAAGGAGTCTTTGAACTTAGGATAGACTTTGGTTCTGGATACAGGTTGTACTTCGGCCGGGGT
This sequence comes from Gammaproteobacteria bacterium, assembly GCA_012270695.1. Classification (GTDB taxonomy): domain Bacteria; phylum Pseudomonadota; class Gammaproteobacteria; order Eutrophobiales; family Eutrophobiaceae; genus JAAXHV01. Next base: position 1,142 of record JAAXHV010000422.1, read on the forward strand.
GGTGAGGAACTCGTGATTTTGTTAGGTGGTGGGACAAAAAAACGTCAATCCTGGGACATAGCACAAGCCCAAACTCACTGGAAAGCTTACAAACAGGAGAAAACAGATGCCTACAAAAGAACATAAGGCAAGCGATTATCTCAAAACGCCAGAGGACATCGTTGCTTACTTAAATGCTGCCGTTGAAGATATGGAAGACGACCCGCGATTACTTATGAAAGCCTTTCGCAATGTAGCCGAGGCACAAGGCGGTATATCAGCGCTTGCGCGCCATGCCAGGCTGGACCGAGTGGCACTCTCTCGGGCTTTATCCGGTCAACGAAATCCGCGACTCGACACATTGGCAAAAGTATCAGCCGCATGCGGCGTCAAGCTACGATTTTCGGCGTGATGCTATATATGATGTCCAAACTGTGTGCTTACTTCGACACCCTCATTTCTTTATTGATGCAACGATTCTGTTCTGAATAACTTCAGTTCTCATATTTGAAATTGCTTAGACGTTCGAACTTGTAACATATAACACTAACGAACAGATTCAGGTTAAATTCTTGTCAAAAATTACAGGATAGGATATGATGCATTTTAAATAAAGTCCTACTTTTAACGGCTGCGCAAGGGACGGCTGGCTTAATGAAGATATTGATAGTTCAGCCACGATACAGACCTTGCAGTCATGAAACAGTACTTGTTAACTTTCCTGTTTCTTGTTGGTTGTATTGCCATACCCCTACCCGCTGCAGAACTCATCAGTATCAATAATGTCACGTTTGTTGAAGCTGACTTGAACGATGGTGATAGTTTCAAGGTCAATGCTGCCGGCCGTGAACTGCACCTGCGCCTCTACTATGTCGATTGTCCGGAAACCACCTATAACAACAAGTCCGAACTGGAAAGAATCCGCGAGCAGCAATACCACTTTGGCCTTGAAGACCCCCATGACGTAGTGCGCTTCGGCGAGCAGGCTACTGAATACGTCAAACAGGTTCTAGCGCGGCCTTTCACTGTTTACACCAGTTATGCCCAGGCACCGGGACGTTCCGCATCAGGTCGCTTTTACGCTTTTGTCAAGACTCACAAAGGCCATGATCTCGGCTATCTCCTCATTGAGCAGGGTCTAGCCAGGATACACGGTAAGACCCGCCAAAGTCCCGATAGTATCCCAAGCCAATATGTACTCGAAGAACTTCAGGATCTTCGCACTATCGCCTTGTTAAACCGTGCCGGTATATGGCAATCAACCCAACCCGGTATCCTGGCTGAAATGCGTAAACGTCAACGGGAAGAGGATCAGAAACTCAAGGAATTCCGCCAAAGCGTGGCTAAGGTACGCACTCATGATGACCAGCCCCTCAATCTGAACCGCGCATCGAAGGGAGAGCTACAGCAAATTCCTGGGGTTGGCCCGGTTACTGCGATTAAAATCACCGATGGCAGGCCCTATCAGTCTGTTGATGATTTGTTGGAAATCCCCGGTATCGGCCCCAAAACAGTAGAAGCTATCACGCCTTACGTTACGATAAAGACTGAATAATAACTGGCCCTAACAAGTCAGTTCTTAATCATTGCAAAATTCATCTTAACTTTTTTAATTAAAATCTGGTTTCAAGGCAGCGCTATATCCAGCCCGCCCTGATCCCGGCACTGCCATCCTTGTATCTGCTCTCGGGTTTACTCGTAGTGCGTCCACATGCGTAATACCTTTACCGCCTTTTTATCATCCAGCACCTGATAGACCAGCCGGTGTTGTATGTTGATTCTCCGGGAACAGGCTCCCGCCAAATCTCCTACCAGTTTCTCATAAGGGGGTGGAGTTTGTCATGCAACGCCGCAATGCCATCTCCAGCCGTTTAATCGTTCGTCCTACTCTACCGGGACACTGGCCGGGGCGTCGCTGTCCTTGATGAAGAAGACCAGGATCTTTGCCGGTTCCGTAGCGCTGGCGTTGTTCGCAACGGTGTGGATATCGTCCGGGGTTTCATAAAAGGTTTGTCCCGCTGTCAGGGTTTTGGCTTCACCGCCTTGCACCTGCATTACGACGGAACCTTCCAGCACGTAAACGAAGGTGTGGGCGTTATGGCGATGCGGGGCGGATACTTCTCCGGGCTCAAATTCCACGGTCAATAGCTGACCCGCCTTACCCGCTATATCCGGCAAATCCTGTTTAAACAGCATAGCGACCTCCGCGCCCGTGGCGGGGAATGTCAACATGGCAATACTGAGAAGCAAAGTTGTGAATGATAGTGGGGAAAAATGTTTTTTCATTATATTCTCCTGTTGTTAATGTAGCCGCGGAGTTATACCACTTCCTGTGCCTTAACCTGCCTGATCGCCGCAATCCGTTGCACGCGAATGTGTTCCGCAATCTGTGTCCCTTTCAGGCCCTGCGCTTCCGCTGATTTGATATTTACGGACAGGCAGGCTGCGCGGTATCTCCTGAATAACTCAGCTTGCCGGTAGTTTATCTGCTCCTTGCCCTTGCGCCCGCGGGCATCGGCTTCGCAGGCAAGCAGGAACTGGTCAAAGCGCTCGGGGCGCCGGAATGCATCCAGCCCTTCGAGTTTACCCAGGATTACTGTCGGACTCATTTCTTCGATACGATGGCAATGCAGGTGGTAGCGGGCGACAAGGGTTGCGAGTTCCCTGTGCTTGTTGGGTATCCGCAGGCGGTCACACAGCTTGTCGATCAGCTCAACCCCGCGCTCTCCATGGCCGTGATGGCTGGGCCATATCTCCTGTGGCGTGGTGGCCTTGCCGAGATCATGCACCAGGGCGGCAAAGCGAACTTGAGTGTCAGCAGTGAGTTTTGCCGCCTGCTCCAGCACCATCAGCGTGTGAACGCCGCAGTCGATTTCCGGATGATAGCGCTCCGGTTGCGGAACCCCGAACAGGCGGTCGATCTCGGGAAACAGCGTTACCAGTGCGTTGCAGTCTCTGAGAACTTCAAAATAACGCCACGGCTGCGACGTTTGCAATGCCTTTTCCGTTTCCAGCCAGATGCGTTCCGGCGTCAGTGTCTCCAGTTCATTCGCAGCGCTGATTTCCTTTAATAAAGTCTGTGTCTCCCCGGCAATGGGGAAATTAAATTGCGCGGCGAACCTGGCGACCCGCAGCACCCGTAACGG
>JAAXHV010000423.1 GCA_012270695.1 Gammaproteobacteria bacterium
AACCCTGTCCCGATATGATCGTCGTTGAAACCAGCGGTGTGTCTGATCCCAAGGCCGCGGCTATGGCCATCGTCATGTCGACCCACCTTGCCGCGGCGACTGAACTGGACGTCGTGATCACTGTTATCGATGCCAGCGAGCTGCTCGAACTCGATGAAGTGAATGGAAAACTGGCGGAAGATCAAATAGCCGTCGCCGATATCACCATCATCAATAAAACCGACCTGGTTACTCCTGGAATTTGTCAGCAGGTTGCCGGACATATAAAGGAGATCGCACCACAATCACGTATTATCATGGCAATTCAGGCTGATGTACCCCTGGAATTATTGCTCGGGCTGTCATTACACCCGCAGCACTCGACACTCATGGATACGAACATAACAGACGCCACCGAACATGATCGGCATGAACATACGGACCATGCCCTGTCCTACTCCAGTTATTCATGGCAACACGAGGAACCATTAGCGTTCGAGGCGGCTTACCGGACTTTCCAGTCGCTGCCGGCGTCCGTATTTCGCTGCAAGGGTATCCTCTATATCCGGGAAGTGCCGGACAAGCGGGTTATTCTGCAAATGACGGGAAAACGCGTGACCCTGGCGAAAGGCGAACCCTGGGATAAGACGGCGCCGGCATCCCAGATTGTCGCGATAGGCGCAAAAGACAAAACAGATGCGAAGGAACTTGAAGAGCGCTTCAAGGCCTGTCTCAGTGATACCGCCAGCCCGTCAGCTAATCCCATGACCCAGGCAGTGATTGAAATACTCAGAAAAGGAGGAAAGGCCTGACCTCTTTCCTGCTCTCTATATCAAAACAAGGACTTCAGGATAGGTAAAATTTCAACAACAATGACCAAGCCAACCATCCACTTCAGAAGTAACAAATCAGTTTCTATTTTAGTAAACTTCGCATCGTAGTTTGCAATGGCCTTTGCTGCCTCAGTCGCTCTCTCATCACTGACGCCAGCCTCAAGAAAAGCATCATAAACTTCTTTAACGATTGCGCTCATGGCATTTTTTCTCGCAAAAAAATCACTGAAAATATTTTAGCATAATGTATTGCATTACGCGATTTACTGTTACAGAGCAGTCTGAGACTGTACTCTGTGTCCTCTGTGGCTGAGTTATCGGGTGAAATAGTCCTCCAGGTTGACGTCAAACAACCCCGGCACGCGTTTTCTGTCGAAATCCTCGCGCATCTCAAAAGGTTTGGTCGCGTCTATTCCCAACCGCCCCGTATAGACACCGGCAGGATCACGGAAAAACCCGGGGACTCCGGGAAGTATCATAATATCTTTCTCTATCCGGCCACGGGTCATGACCGCCCACCACACATCCTTAAAATTATGAATATCCACGTCCTCATCCACGACTATGCATACCTTGTTGTACTGCAGATGGGAACTGAACACCTTCATCATGGCATGTTTTGCATGGCCTTCGTATTCCGGCCGCAACTGGACGATGGTATGCATGGGCATGGGATAGCAACTGACATCCAGTACGCCCGGCAACCCCGCTGAAATGTGCTTGTAGACACGGGTTGCAAACGCGACTTCCAAAGCGCGTAAATCCTCAGTATATCCGCACAACAGGCCGTGGAAATACGCACCTTCACGCCGGCTGACGTTGAGGAC
>JAAXHV010000424.1:0-4771 GCA_012270695.1 Gammaproteobacteria bacterium
AGTTGGCCCGCAGGTTGTCCGCAACCTTCCAGAGATCCGCCTCGAACTGCTCAATGCCGTCGAAATGACCATCGACGGCAGAACCGAATTCATTTTTCTTCATACTTTTGGAATCACCGGCATGTTTGGACATTGTTCTTAATTCTTGAAGATGAGTGAGATTATCAATGTTTTGCGGTGCATCTATTTTGATTAATCATTTGAGACCCCAATACTGCATCGTGGCCTCTTGCACAACTTTTGTCAGTGCTGATATCCCACCTTTGAATGCGGCATCAAAGCCACCCGCTATACGGTCCGCCAACCATTTCCTGATACCGTCATTAAATCCGGGTCTGTAGGGTTTTCATTCATTTTCATGCCTTGGACGCGGCTATTGGTTGGATTCAGATTATTCCACGTAACTATCTACGTCCATACTCTCATGAAGAACACGGATAACATTGATGCCATCTTTCAACGCCAGATAAACAATCAGATGATGCGCATGATGGTGAATCCGTACCGGAGGATTTAGTTCTGTTCGTTCCCGGCAGATCAGGGGTTGTTCGGCCAACAGCCGAATTGCTGCATCCAGGTCATCCAGATATTTGTCAGACTGATATTCTCCCCACTCATTCAAGGTGTACAGCCAGATTTCAATCAAATCCTGTTCAGCCAGACTCTGCTTAAGTATCCGTGGCATCAGGGATTTTCAGTCCCCGCCAACTGTCTGGCTTTCTGTTTAATGGCTTCCACATCAAGCTCCCCCGCATGACCGCTCTTAATACCTTGAGTAATAGCATATTGAAGTGCAGCAAGCTTCTTCTTGTCCTGCTGATCCTTTCGAATAAGATCACGCACGTAGTCGCTGGAACTGGCATAATTCCCTGCGTCTATTTGTGCCTTAACCCAGTCTTTCATTGGTTCTGGCACTGAGATATTCATTGTGGCCATGGTCTCCTCCCGGTGTCGTTGGTGATGCAAATATAGCAATATATGACAATTATTGTCAACTGTTAGTCATACAAGGTAGCGCAATCCGCAATCTTTTTATGACTGTTAAATTTCAACCAAACACTGTCTTACGTCCATAAAACGTGCAAGTTATCACGTTTTTCCCACGTAAAACGTGATCATTTACCACATTTCTGATATGATTCCGCTTCATAACCACCATACAGGTACCCTGTGCGACGCGATATCGAACAACATCTCCTTGAATGGAAAGGCTCGGACAGGCGCAAGCCCCTGGTCTTGCGCGGCGCGCATCAGACGGGCAAGACCTATTCCCTGAGAGAGTTCGGCCAACAACACTACAAGCACCTTGTCTACCTGAATTTTGAAGAGACGGCGTCCGCATCCGGGCTTTTCCAGGCGGACCTGGACCCGTATCGGATCATCCCGGATATCAGCCTGATGCTGGACCTGCCCATCGTTCCGGCTGAGACGTTGATCGTTTTCGATGAGATCCAGACTTGCCCCAATGCGCTTACCAGCCTGAAATATTTTGCCGAGAAAGCGGGTGAGTACCATGTCGCGGCGGCTGGATCGTTGCTGGGCGTTAAACCGGGCAAACCGGCGAGCTTTCCGGTGGGGAAAGTGAATTTCCTAGATTTGTATCCGCTCAGCTTCTGTGAGTTTCTTGACGCCCTGGATAAAAGCCGGCTGCGTGAACATATCGATTCCATCGACAGGTTAAGCCCACTCCCCGCCCCCATTCACGAGCAGCTGATTCACTTGTTGAAGGTCTACACCTTTACCGGGGGGATGCCGGAAACGGTCATGGACTACCGGGAAAACCAAGACCTGCATAGCGTCAGGACAATACAGAAAGAAGTCCTGGACGCCTACTTGCTGGACTTCTCCAAACATGCCGACCCGCGCGAGGTTATGAAAATTTCCACGGTCTGGAACCAGGTGCCAAGCCAACTGGCAAAGGAAAATAAAAAATTTATTTTTTCGGCGGTTCGTAAAAGCGCCCGGGGTCGTGACTATGAGAGCGCCATTCAATGGTTGCTGGATGCGGGATTGATCTACAAATCGATGAAAATTTCAGCCCCCAGGTTGCCGGTTGAGGCGTATGCTCAATCCAATATATTCAAGATCTACCTGTTGGATCCCGGCCTGCTCGCGGCAATGGCCGACATTCCTGCCCGCATACTGATCGAAGGTGACCGGCTGTTTACCGAATACAAGGGAGCTTTCATTGAAAACCTAGCTGCGGCGACCCTGGTCGGCGCTCACGGGAAACAGCTATATTGCTGGGCCAGCGAAAACATGGCTGAAGTCGATTTCGTCGTTCCGTACGAGCATGAGCTATATCCCCTGGAGGTTAATGCAGGAATTTCAAGGAAGAAAAAGAGCCTGCTCGCATATAATGACAGGTATCATCCCTTCCGACTGGTGAGGACGACTCTGATGAACCTGCGGGAGGATGGCAGGATAATCAATATCCCGCTGTACCTGTTGCACAGGTTTCCGGGGATTGTTCTTGGTGATTCACCTTGAACAGCATTAACCCGGATTTCCAAGTGATGCGATGATCGCCCACTGAAGGGCGGCAAACTTCTACGGCCAACCATCTTTGGACGCGCTACGAGTAGTTCCAAAGAGAACTGGACCAGGAACTTCTACGGGACGACCCTCCCTTATTCCGCCTCCAACACCGCCTGACAGGCAGCAGGCAGATCGGCCAGCATGAGCTCGGGTGGTATGTCCTCGGGATCGCGTGGTGGTGGATAAAGCGCTTCGTCAGTGAACCACCAGTCCAGTTCCGCATCGCAGCCGTCGCCCTCGGGCGGCGCTTCCTGATCGATACAAGCGCCTGCCTCGGGGCAATGCAGGCGAACGTGAAAATGTGAGTCATGACCCCACCATGGCCGCACCTTGCGCAGCCATTCGCTATCGTCCTCTCCCCCGTCCTTGCACAGGCGGCGCTTGATCGCCGCGTTAACGAAGATGCGGGCTACAGCCCCGTCACGTGCTGCGGCCTCAAGGATCTCGGAATGCACGCCGGTCCAATTACCATTCACCGTCAGCCGGTTCGCCGCAACCATCGAGGGAGAGCTGATCTTCTCTCGTTCCGCCACGCTCAGCTTCAGGCTGCCTGGCGGACGCAGCCAGATATCGGCGTCAAGACCGATCTGGTGCGAACGGTGGCTGGAGACCATCGGTCCGCCGCGGGGATGGCTGATGTCGCCGACGTAAAGCCCAGGCCAACCCGCGGCCTGACCTGCGCGGGACAGCCGCTCAATGAATGCGATCATTTCCGGATGGCCCCAGTTACGGTTGCGGGACAGGCGCATTGCCTGCCACGCGGGACCCGTTTCGGCAAGCCGGACCGCCCCCGCCAGGCACCCTGCAGCGTAACCACCAAGCGAAGCGGGCGCAGCGTTTGTCGGCGCGTCAACCGCGCTGAAGACGTATTTGGCCGGCTCCGGATCATCCGCATCCACCCCGACAGCAACGGCGATGCCAGCCGCGAACGCCAGCGCTCGGCCGCCGCGCCAGGCAGCAGGCCAAATCTTGAACAAGCTTCTGTCAGGTCTGAACAAGTTATCCGTCCGCGAGAGCACGGCCCATAGGTTGACATATTGTAATATAGCAGATATGGTTTTCCATATGAAAACAACTCTTAATATTGACGAAACCGTGATGCAGCGATTACGGGAAGAAGCGGCGCAGCGGGGAACTACCATGTCCGCCCTTGTTGAGGCAGGGATCAGGCGAGTCCTCTCCACACCCGCGCCTCCCGAAGGCCGACCGGACTCCCTGGCGCCGCTACCGACCTGGAGGAGTGGAGGTTTCCGGGTAGACATCTCAAATCGTGAAGAACTCTATCGAATCATGACCGAGGACTGAGTGCTGGTTTTCGACACCAACGTCCTGATCTATGCGGTAGACGAGGACTCGCCATACCATAATCAATGCCGCGATCGGTTATTACAAGCTCGCGAAGACCCGTCACCGGCCTTTCTCACCTGGAACGTGTGTTACGAGTTTCTACGGGTAACCACACATGCGCGGGTGTCTCTGAATCCATGGACACCATGGGAAGCCTGGAATTTTCTGGAAGCGTTGCTGGAGTCATCCGGGTTCGAATTGCTGGTCGCAACACAGCGCCATGCAGCAGTACTGAGGCAAACCCTCGGAGAATTACCGGATGTCAGCGGCAACCTGTTCCACGACCTGCACACGGCAGTATTGATGCGCGAACATGGCGTCAGCAGGATATGTACTCGCGACACTGACTTCCATCGATTTCCGTTTCTTACCGTCGTGGACCCGCTACGCCACGCTTAGTCTAATCGGTCGGAGTGAACTCGTCCATGCTGGGTGGATAGGTGTCGTACTTGGGCAGGTCGTCGTTAACCTCGCACCAACCTGCTTTTGATTGCCAGAACATGTGCGCGGCCTCAGCGGCAGCAACCTCTCCGTCGAGGGTAGCGGCGGTCGGCGCCAGCACTTCGCCGCCGTTGATCTCGGCGACCAGGGCAGAGCCGCACACGCTGCAGAACAGCCTGGCGGAGTGGGAACTGGACTGGTAACGGCCGACCAGCTCCTCGCCCTCCAGCCAGGAGAAATTGTCCGGCGTGACCGGCTCGATATAAGTGCCGAATGCGGCGCCGTGATATTTCTGGCAGAAAGTACAGTGGCAATGATCGATGTTATCGGACGTCTTATTCACTTCGTAGCGGATTTTACCGCACAGGCAACTGCCTCGGCTTTTCATGGCTACCTCTGATCTGGATGAAGTGGTAATGATATATCATTATCTGTTCCGCATCTC
>JAAXHV010000424.1:4792-6441 GCA_012270695.1 Gammaproteobacteria bacterium
CGCGCCAGGCTGATGTCGATCAATTGGAAGCTGGATTCATCCCGGAAGGCGCGGTCCAGGGCGGCGTGTAACTCGCTTTTGCTCCTGGCTGCCTGCCCGCAGCCTCCCAGGGCGTTTGCCAGGGCGGCATAATCCAGCCTGTCCAGGTCGTTGAACGCGGATTCCGGTTGAAACGCCCGCAGCATCTCCCAACTGCTGTTGTTGAATACCAGCACGATGGGGTTCCAGCCGTAACGCCGGCAGTTGAGCAGTTCGATTCCCGTCATCTGAAATGCCCCGTCGCCTACCAGGATGAGCGGCCGGCGGCCTGTTGCCGCCTGTACCCCCAGTCCGGATGGAACACCGTAGCCCATGGTGGCGTAATAGCCCGGCGCCACCAGTTCGGTGTACTCCATATCCATGGCCGTAAACAGGCAGTCCCCCATATCTGCGGCAATGGGCAACGCGCCATAGCGGTGGAACATGTCATTCACCGCGGTGGCGATATCAGTGGGGGTGACGGGCGTATCCGTTAACTCCAGGCCTTTCGGATAATCAAACAGGGTAACCTCCCGTTGCGGCCGGTCCGGCAACTTGCTGTTCAGGGCCAACACCAGTTCCTGCAGGGGGATGTCCGGATAAACATGGAAACCCAGAGACACCGAACCATCGCAGGCCAGGACAGTCTTTCTCAAATCAATCTTTTTCTCGGAGATGCCGAAATTGGTGTCCGACAGCAATACCCCGAGCAGGAACAGGCCATCGGACGACTCGACCAGTTCGGTCAGGGTCTGCTCTCCGGCTATCCCCATGTACGTGCCTCTCAAATCGACCGGCTGTCCCGCCAGCAGCCCTTTCCCCATAAACGTCGTGGTAACCGGCATGTCCAGTTTGCGGCTCAGCAGGGCAACGTCCTGTTCCAGCCCGTAGCGGCGTATTTCCACCCCCACCATGAGCACAGGCGAGCGCGCCCGCCCCAGGGAATCGATGATTTCATCGGTACAGGCATCCAGGGCATCGGTGTCACAGGCGCTGATCAACGGCAGCACGGGCACGGCGTCACAGGGCTCAAATACCTGGTCCCTGGGCACTTCGATGTAAACCGGGCGGGATTCGATAATGCAGTTTTTCAGTACCCTGGCGATCTGTGCCGGCGCCTGTGCCATATCTTCCAGGATCACCTGGTCGCAGGTTACTTCCTTATATACCTGTACCTGGGAATGCAGTTGCTTGGCCTGGTGGTGCACCAGCAGACCGGTGGATTTGTCAGCCATCCCAGGCCCGCCGGAGATGACAATGACCGGCGACTTTTCGGCATAGGCAGCCGCGACCGGGTTCACCATATTCAACGCCCCGGCGCCATACGTTACCGCCGCCACTGAAGGCTTGGAATGAAAGCGGGCCGCAGCATCGGCGGCGAAGCCTACGGCGGGTTCATGGCTCAAGGTATACAACGGCAGGATTTTGCTCTCTTCGATAACCTTGAACAACGGCAGAGCGAAATCACCGGGGATACCGAAAATCTCTTTGACTCCATAGGCTGTTAAAGCCCTGAGCAGCTGCTCGGCAAGATTCATTTTCTGCTTACTCAGGGAATTGAATTGGCCGCTCCGGCGAAACCGGAAGCCCGGCCCCACAGGTACTCAGAATTCCATATCCCCTCACATTCG
>JAAXHV010000424.1:6603-7517 GCA_012270695.1 Gammaproteobacteria bacterium
TTCCGGTGTTTTGGCGGCTTCACGGAGCATGTCGTGCAGGAAAACCTCCTCGGGGACACTGACGTAACAATGGCGCAGGTACTCCTCAAAAAATTTCAGGTGTCCGTGTTTTGTGATCAACTCAAGACTGGCTTGCAGCTCCAGCTCCTCCCCTTCTCCCCAATCGGAGCCGTTCTCTTTCCTGATCTTCGGCGGTTCGTCGATACTGATGAAGCCGCGTATGCGACCGGTGCCATACTTCTCAAAATAGGAATAAGCGGTGGACACACCCATTGACCAGCCGACCAAGAGGCACTCCTCTACTCCAAGACGGCTGATGAATTCATGCAGGTCGTCGCCATGCTGGCCATAATTATTGCCATGAGGCATCACGGTTGAATCCCCGTGACTTCGAGGGTCGTAAGCCAAGACCCGGTAATGCTCGGCAATCACCGGAAGATTCCTGGCAAAGACCTTGACTGTATAAGTCCAGCCCGGGATAAAAATAACCGGTTTGCCGGAGCCATATTCTACGTAAGAGAGCGCTAAGTCATCAGGTAGAACGAGGCGTTTTTTCATCAGAAGTCCTTCCGGACTTCAAGGCCGAAACTGCGCGGGCGGTTCGTGACGATACGCGGTCGACCGGGTTTCTCTGCTGCAATAGAGCGATTATCGGACAGGTTGGCATGCTCGTTGGTCGCATTTTTCACAAATAAAGCCAGGTCCCAACTGCCTGCCTGGTAGGCGCCTATACGGAAATTGAGCAACTCGAACGAATCCCTCACCCGTGGCGGGATCGTTCCGCTGACGTTATTGGCGCTGAGGCTGTCGTCATAATAGGAATAATCGCCGCGGATATAGCCTTCCCAATCGTCAAACAACGGAAAGTTGTATTCGGCGGCGGCATTGAAGGTCACTTCCGGCACCTGCAGGAT
>JAAXHV010000425.1 GCA_012270695.1 Gammaproteobacteria bacterium
GCGACGACAAGGAGCAAAAACTGGTGCTGCTTTGTCAGAATAGGGATGGGTTTAACAACCTGACGCAATTGATTACCCGCAGCTTCACCCACGGCCAGGTCCGCGGCACGCCTGTTATCCAAAGAGACTGGTTGCCTCATCATGGCGCAGGCTTGGTTGCCTTGTCCTGTGCAAGGAACGGCGCAATCGGCCAATCCCTCCTGCACGATCAGGTCGATATGGCCAGGCAGCAACTCGTGTATTTCCGGGATTTATTCCCGAACCGGTTTTACCTGGAATTACAACGAACCGGTCGCCAGGGGGAAGACATTTACATAGAGGAAGTCATGCAGCTTGCGGCGGAATTTGACATACCCGTGGTCGCAACCAATGACGTAAGATTTTTGGCAGCTGATGATTTTGCCGCCCATGAAGCCCGGGTGTGTATTCATAACGGATATACGCTTAACGATCCGAAACGCCCGCGCCATTACAGCAACGAACAATACCTGAAGACGCCGGAGCAGATGGCCGAGTTGTTTCATGACCTGCCTGAGGCCCTGCAGAATAGCGCAAATATTGCCAAACGCTGCAATCTTGAGTTGCAATTCGATGATTACCACCTGCCGGAGTTCCCTGTTCCTGAAGGCTTTGACCAGGCCGGTTGGCTGCAGCGGGAAGCGCACCAGGGACTGGACAGGCTGATAGATGACAACAAGGCATCAGGCAATGATATTGACCCGGAGCAGTATAAGCAGCGTCTGGATATGGAGCTTGACGTCATAACCGACATGGGTTTCCCGGGTTATTTTCTCATAGTTGCTGATTTCATCCACTGGGCAAAACAGCAGGGAATACCGGTAGGCCCCGGACGGGGTTCCGGCGGAGGTTCCCTGGTTGCCTATGTCCTGGGCATTACTGACCTGGACCCCATTTATCATGAATTGTTGTTCGAGCGGTTCTTGAATCCGGAAAGGGTATCGTTGCCGGATTTCGACGTGGACTTCTGTATGGACAGACGGGATGAAGTGATCGACTATGTGTCCGACCGTTATGGCCGCGAACGGGTTTCCCAGATCATAACTTTTGGGAGTATGGCTGCAAAAGCCGTGGTGCGCGACGTTGGCAGGGTTCTCGGACACCCTTATGGCTTCGTCGACAAGATAGCTAAATTGATCCCGTTCGCGCTGGATATGACACTGGATCGCGCGCTGTCTGAAGAAGAAGCGCTGAAACAGCGATATGATGAAGAGGAAGAAGTCAGGATACTGATAGACCTGGCAAAAAAACTGGAAGGATTGGTCAGAAACGCGGGAAAACACGCCGGCGGCATCGTCATCTCACCCTTGGCGCTGACTGAATTTATGCCCCTGTACTGTGAAAAAGACACGGCGGCCACGTCTACCCAGTTTGACATGGGCGACGTGGAAACCATTGGCCTGGTAAAGTTCGATTTTCTTGGCTTGCGCACCCTGACCATTATCGATTGGGCGGTCAAGGACATCAATGACAAACTGCTCGGCAAAAGCGCCACAGAACTGGATATAAAAGCCATTACCCTCGATGACACGGATACTTATGCAATGATACAGCGCATGGATACCACCGCCATATTCCAGTTGGAATCGGACGGGATAAAAAAACTGATAAAACGGCTTGAACCGGACAGGTTCGATGACCTGGTTGCCCTGGTAGCGTTGTTTCGCCCCGGTCCACTGGATTCAGGGATGGTTGATGATTTTATCGATAGGAAAAAGGGCAGGGCGCAGGTCCGCTATCTTCACCCCACCCTGGAACCTGTGTTAAAACCGACCTACGGGGTTATTCTGTACCAGGAACAGGTGATGGAGATCGCCCGGGTGTTAGGAGGCTATACCCTGGGGTCGGCGGATTTGCTGAGGCGGGCTATGGGGAAGAAAAAGCGTGAAGAGATGGCCCTGCAGAGAGACATTTTCGTCAGTGGCGCGCTGAAAAACCAGGTCAATGAAAAGACGGCCACATCCATTTTTGACCTGATGGAAAAATTTGCCGGTTACGGCTTCAATAAATCCCATTCTGTCGCCTATGCCTTGCTGGCTTACCAGACAGCCTGGTTGAAGACCCATTATCCTGCGGCATTTATGGCTGCCGTGCTGTCGGCGGACATGAATAATACAGACAAGATCGTCAGGTTGATCGAAGAGTTGAGAAGGATGAAACTGGTGCTGAAGCCGCCTTCGATAAATACCAGTGATCATAAATTCAGGGTTGTCGATGCTAGAACGATTTTATTCGGATTGGGCGCCATCAAGGGAGTTGGCCGATCCGCGAGCATAAGCCTGTGCGAAGAACGGCAGCAGCGCGGGGAGTTTTCTGACCTGTTTGAATTCTGCCGGCGTGTTGATCCGCGCAGGGTTAACAAACGCGTGATTGAGGCGCTTATCCGAGCCGGCACGCTGGATGACCTGGGACGCCAGAGAAGTGTGTTGGCGGCAAGCCTGGAGAAGGCGCTGAAGTTCGCTGAGCAATATGTGGATAGTGCGGGTTCCGGACAGGATGACATGTTTGGAATGGAACTGTTCACAGGGCCTGCGGGCAGCAGGAACGAGCCTGAAATACCGTATGTCAGTGTGCCTGACTGGGAAGACCACGAACGCCTGATGGGGGAGAAGGAGACCCTGGGTTTTTACCTGAAAGGTCATCCTATCACGCGTTACGAAAGTGAGCTGGCAACTTTCATTACAGCTAATCTGAATAAAGTCAAAGCCGGTATGAACCTGACGGTGGCCGGATATATAGAGAGTGTCCGCATCAGGACCGGAGTCAGGGGTCGTTTGGCCGAGATTATGCTGGATGATAAAACCGCGCGGCTGCAACTCACGGTTTACGGTGAAAATTACCAGCTGTACCGTGATTTATTACAGAAAGACCAGCTGGTTATCATCAAGGGAGATGCGGTGGAAGATGACTATTATGAATCAGGCGTTGCCATCATCGTCAGGGGGGTGTATTCGCTTGCGGCATTGCGTGAACAATTTGCCGCGCTACGGTTGAAGGTATGTAACACCATGCTGGACAACGGGTTTATTCACGCCCTGAAAGAAATACTGGCGCGGCATGGGGGCGGGACAAACCGGGTTTCAATGGAATATAATAATGGTCATATCTCAACCATTTTGAGTTTCGGCAGCGGATGGAGCGTAAAAATCAGTGACGAATTACTGGCCGAACTCACAGAAATGGTTGGCGCCGCTAACGTAAACCTGGATTTTCCGGGCAAGGTAAACCTGTGAACGATCGGTACGATGGATCAGCAGAATCATTCAGTCAATTTCCTTGATTTTGAGCAGCCTATAGCCGAACTGGAGGCCAGGATCGAGGAGTTGCGTCATGTCAGTGACGACAGCGAGATGAATATTCACGATGAAATCACTCGCCTGCAGAAGCGCAGCAGCGATTTGACCCAGGCTATTTTTGCGTCGCTCAGCGCCTGGCAGATTTCCCAGATAGCCAGACATCCGCTGAGACCTTATACCCTGGATTATGTCAGCAGGATTTTTACCGATTTTAACGAATTGCACGGCGACCGCAATTTTGCTGATGACCGGGCTATATTGACCGGTATTGCCAGGTTCGAAGGCGAGCCGGTTGCGCTGATAGGGCACCAGAAGGGGAGGGACATCAAGGAGAGAATCTACCGGAATTATGGAATGCCGAAACCCGAAGGCTACCGCAAAGCGTTGCGCATCATGCAACTGGCGGAAAGATTCAGCTTGCCGGTGCTGACTTTTATCGATACTCCCGGCGCCTATCCGGGGATCGGCGCTGAAGAGCGCGGGCAGAGCGAGGCTATTGCCAAAAATTTAATGGTCATGTCGGAGTTGCGCACCCCGATCATCGCAATCGTCATCGGTGAGGGCGGCTCGGGCGGCGCCCTTGCCATCGGCGTTGCGGACAGGTTGAATATGCTGCAATACAGCACCTACTCGGTTATTTCGCCCGAGGGTTGCGCGTCCATTCTGTGGAAAGACGCGGGCAAGGCTGAAGACGCAGCGGAAGCCCTGGGGGTAACCGCACAAAGACTGCAAGCGCTGGACGTGATTGACCGCATTATAGAAGAACCCCTGGGCGGGGCGCACAGGAACTATGAGCAAGCGGCAGCCAATATCAGCACAGAGATAAAAAGACAATTAACCGAGCTCAAGCAGGTCAGCATCGAAGAACTTTTGGAAACGCGTCAAACACGGCTTCGTTCATACGGGCATTTTAACGAGTGAAACTGACCGCAGCTTTATTCTGCGAGGATCGGATCAATAAATGACCAGTTGCCGGACGACCTCTGTATGTCCGAGCACTTCCATGATCTCTGCCCTGATGTCAGCAATCGTTTCCTCTCCAAGTGCGGGGTCGTCACGGGTGAGCACCAGGACCGTGGCGGGATGAACGAAGGTGTCTTTTACGTGGTAACACTCCGGCGACGCTTCCGGCAGGGCGCCGTCGTGATGATAGTCTTTTTCCAGTACTTCCAGTGTAATTTCAGTTATCTTAGCCTTGAGTTCCAGCGCTTTCTCCAGGTAAGCATCACACTGCTTCAAGCGAAACCTCGCCCAGTCCATAATCTTTTCTCCCGATGAGAGCAGGGCGCCCGCTTGCCGGTCAACCTTGTTCCTGTCGGTTTCTTCTTCAAGGCCGTCCAGCAGCTTCCTTCCCTCGATCTCGTATTCGGCCAGCATCACCGCGATGGCCTGGCGTTGCCTTTGCTCCTCCTCTGAGTCAATCGCGGCTTTCTCAACGGCCTGGGCCTGTATTCCGCTGATCCTGACGCTGCTGCTTGCATGCAAGTCCTGGGGCGCAGACAGGACCACGCTTAAAAGAAGCGCGCAGATAGCCGGATTTTCAAT
>JAAXHV010000426.1:0-1979 GCA_012270695.1 Gammaproteobacteria bacterium
GGGTGACATAATGCGGGTCATGTCATGTTCCCTGTTTGCGATGGGATCACTATAATACATCTTGCCAAGCGAGCTGTTACATTGAAGACACATTCGTTAACCGGGGGATTGAAACTCATGGCTGACATACCGATCAGAGAAATGGAAGATAACATTGACGGATCAAACAAACGCCTGGAACCGTATCCGGATTACCTGAAGGCGGAGCTGGGCCTGCGCAACCACTGGTATGCCGCGTTGTTCGGTCATGAACTGGAGGAAGGGAAATGCAAAGGTGAAATGGTAATGGGCGAACGGATCCTGTTCAAACGGGTTGACAGCAAGGTGTACGCCGTCGCCGACCGCTGTCCCCATCGCGGCGCGGCGTTTTCCGCCCGGCCTGAATGCTACACCAAAAACACAGTGACCTGCTGGTTCCACGGTTTTACCATCGACGTGCGTGACGGGACCCTGGTGCAAGTCATCACCGACCCGGACAGCCGATTGATCGGCAAGCTCAAACACAAGACCTATCCCGCCAGGGAGATCAACGGGGTAGTTTTTGTCTTCATGGGTGACATGGACCCGCCGCCACCCATAGAACAGGACTTGCAGCCGAAATTTCTGCGGCCCAAGCTCGCCTTTCACCCGGTCGCCCGCAACAAGTTCCGGGCGAACTGGCGTATCGCTGCGGAAAACGGTTTTGACGCCGCCCACCTGTACGCCCACCGTAATGCCGGCATCTTCGATTTCACCGACGCCAGCATGCCGCTCTCGAGTTTCCCCAAGACACCGGATTCACTGGAGATCATCGACAACGACGAGGGTCCCTGGGGCATCGTCAAGGTGGATGATTACACCGTCTGGTCAACGGAGATCGAAGGAGTGACTGTGAACGCGGTGAACCTGGACCCGGACAACATCCCGTCGCCAGATGTCCCCCAGGAAACCGTCGTGGGGCTGTTTCTGCCCTGCGGTCTGGAGGTGGATTGGTGGCCCGCCCCCGGGGTGCTGCACTTCGAGTGGTTTACGCCCATTGATGAAGATCATCACATGTACATGATCTGCCACGCCACCGAGGTAAATTCAGAAGAGGAAGCCGAAGCCTTCTACAAGACATGCCGGGAAGAGTTCATCCCTGTCACCTGGAAGGCGGCAACGGATCAGACCGCGCCCATGGGGGACAGCACTGAGTGGGGCTTTAATAACTTCGACGCGTTCGGACGGGAGCAGATTCACCATGTCTATCAATATGAAGACTTCTGGCACCAGGAAAAACTGATTCGCCCGGACATTACCGTGTCAAAATGGCGACTGCTCGCCAACAAGCGAATGCGCGGCATACAGCAACGCCGGGGCTGGGCCAGAAGTCAAGGCTGGTCCCCGGATGGCCAGGACTACGACCCCAGGAAGACCTGGTAGACGAAAGTGGTAAAACAAATGACTGACAAAATCGAACTCTCGACAAAAGACCTGTTCGGCCTGGAATACTGGCCGGCCCTGCCTGCCTTCCTGATCTCTACGGCAGATAGTTCAGGCAAACCCCACCTGGCGCCCTACAGCCTGGTGTTTTTTCCGTCCTACACCAACGTCGCCGAAGACGAAGATACGCCCAAGATCATCGCACTGGTCATCGGGGATTACGACACCTTTGCCGGCGCCAGGGAATCGCGCACGTACCGCAATATTACGAATACAAACGAATTTGTCGTTAACGTGCCCACAGCGAAAATAGTCAGCCAGTTAAATACCACCGTGTTTCCGGCTGAGGATAAATTTGCGGCATCCGGACTGACCCCCGAACCTTCGGCAAAGATAGCTGCGCCCGCGGTGGCCGAGTGCCAGGTCAACTATGAATGTGAACTGCTGCGGGTGGAAGAACATCGCTGGCTGGGTGAGATCATTTACGGAAAAATCGTCGCAGTGCGGGTCGATACGAGTCTGCATGACACCCCAGCAAAGGAACGCATGGCACCCCTGGCGCCCGTTTTCCATTACGC
>JAAXHV010000426.1:2084-3801 GCA_012270695.1 Gammaproteobacteria bacterium
CCGACAATGAGCCCGCGCTATCTGGCAAAGCAGCCGTATTTTTACTCTGACCCCGAATATCAGACGAATTCGGAATTCAACGGCTTACCCAGTCTCGAGGCGCCCCAGAGTTCAAGGTTATTCTCGTGCACCAGCGCGGCATGCAGCGCCATGGCCTTGACATCGCGGTTAAGTTGCTGCAACGGGTGAGTCTCCTGTAACGCGGTGCCGCCGGACTCCAGGAACAGTGACTCGACCGCTGCGACACAATGGCTGACCGCCCCTGAACTGTAGACCCTTACCCGGTTGCGCTCGACCAGTGGCATCTGCTCGCCGGCTGCGGCCGAGTCACGAAGCATTGCCGCGCCGCGCTCCAGTATCAGTTCTGCCGAAGCTGTTTGCAGCATCGCTTCACCGAGGAGGCGGTGCGCCTGAGCCGAATCGATCTGTTTGTGGATGGAGAAAGGCAGGTTCCGGTTTTCGATATGGTTGATGAATATCTCGATTGCCTCATAAGCGGCGCCCAGCGGCGGGCCGGTCAGGTTAAGACAGAGAATGGGCAGGACCGATGACCGGTATAATGCCGAGCGGTCCTTGCCCAGTTCTCCTGATATGGCATCAGCAAACCTGATGGCCCTGTGTTCAGGGACAAAAGCACCATCGATAGCCAGGCTCTTGCTGCCACTGCCGCGCAGGCCCGTTACGTGCCAGTCATCGACAATGTCATACACTTCCCCGGGTAATAAAAAAACCCACATTTCAGGCGCTGCGCCGTCGCTATGCACCAGGCCTCCCACTGTTGCCCAGCGGGCAAAATCACAACCGGAGGCATACGGCCATTGCGCCTGCGCCAGTTCATAACCTCCCGCTACCCGCTTTGCCATGGCCCTGGGCTGCAGCACGCCACACGCCAGGGTGTCAGGGTCATCCTTGAAGACCTCATCCTGGGCCTGTTGCGGAAACAGACTCACGAGCCAGATATGAATCTGCACAATAGCCAATACCCAGGCAGTGGCGGGACAGGCCCGGGCAGTCCGGGTGATCAGCGGCAACACTTCCGCCATGGAAAGCTCCGGCCCGCCGAACCGGCCGGGCTGATATACCTTGAACAATCCTGCCGCCACCAGTTCATCGACGGTCTGCCGGGACAGGCGGCGCGCCTTTTCCGCTTCCTCCGCGCGCTCCCGTAAACTGGCCGACAGCGACGCAATTCTGTCATGGTACTCAGCGATGGAAATTGAACCAGACATGCTTATAACCCCCTTGGCGCCTGCGCAGATATTGATACCATTGCAGAAATGATTAAACAGGGATTATTATAACAGCGCAACTGAATAACCGAAAAAACCAGCGCAGGCATGAAGAACTCAGAAGTGCAAAACAACACGCCGCACGAAGCGATATGGAGACCGCTAACGGGACTACCCGACGGCGCTGAGGGCTGGTCGAAGGACTGGACGGCAACGGGCGCGTCTCACGCCTGCTCATGGCGTACGCGTACCTGCGCAAAGGTGAGACTCCACCTATAATTACGACAGAAGGAAGAGAAAACTACATCGCTGCCCTGGAAGAAGCTGATAGAGGAGATTTAAAAGTATTCAGTGACCACTTGGGTGATCTTGCAACAGCACAACTCAGGAGCCTGAATGTTATGACAAAGAGAGTGCTTGCCGGCCACCACCGCCTCACTCATGCTAACGGGGGTGTGACCGATAATAAAACCTATTACCCTCCGTCC
>JAAXHV010000427.1:0-3281 GCA_012270695.1 Gammaproteobacteria bacterium
TCACCATCACCATCGCCGTCACCATCGCCGTCACCATCACCGTCTCCACCTATGTCATCGTCGTCGTCATCGTCGTCAGGGCTAAAGTCAGCTAATGAATTCGTGAAACTATCAAGTGAAACCATTTCAGCGGCAGATGAATTGTTAAAGAAGCCGGATACATCATGGGAAATCTCAATATCATCAGTATCCAAGCACTCGATAATTTTTGTGCGAGCTTGCATAATAGATCCCCGGAAGCAATTTCAATTAAAAGCAAATCTTTTGGATTATGAACAAAACATAGCAGCGTAATCTATTTGTGTCAATAATAACTTATTGATTTTAAATGTAAATTATTATCATTTTCAGTATTAGAACATGACTAATCCGTTACTTGAAAACCTGACTTTGCCGGCCTTCAGCCGGATCAGGCCTGAACATATAGAGCCGGCCATCGAACAGCTGCTGGATGAACACCGCGCCTTGTTGCGGTCTGTGCTGGATAAGCCGGGACAACACTCCTGGGAGACGTTGTTCCGACCCCTGGAGGACAAGGACGATCAAGTGCAGCGCGCCTGGTCACCTGTCAGTCACTTGCACTCGGTGGCCGATAACGAAACCTTGCGTCAGGCATATAATGCCTGCCTGCCCAAGTTGACCGATCACGCTACTGAACTTGGACAGAACGAAGACCTTTTCCGCGCCACCAGGAGCCTGGCGGAGAGCGAGGAATATCCCCGGCTGGATATCTCCCGGCAGAAGATCATCAGCAACGCCTTGCGCGATTTTCGCTTGTCGGGTATAGATCTGGGACAGCAGGAAAAAGACAAGTACAAGGAATTGCAGCAACGCCTCTCGCAACTGCAAACACGATACGAAGAGAACCTGCTCGACGCCACGCACGCCTGGACAAAACTGGTTACGGACAAGTCGCTGCTCAAGGGTTTGCCCGACACAGTGATTGAACTGGCGGCCGATACTGCGCGACGCCAGGATCAGACGGGGTGGCTATTCACACTGGAGTACCCCTCTTATCACCCGGTTATGACTTATGCCGATGACCGGAAATTCAGGCAGGGAATATATACAGCCTATAACACCCGCGCCTCGGAGCAAGGTCCCAATGCCGGGAGATGGGACAACGGCCCGTTGATGACGGAGATTCTATCGATAAGACAAGAGCTTGCCGCCTTGCTGGGTTACCGGAACTACGCTCAATACTCACTGGCCAGAAAGATGGCCGACACACCGCAGGAAGTCATGGAGTTTCTGAATAATCTTGCCGCGCATAGCCGGGCGACGGCACAGAAAGAAATGGCAGCCCTGCAGGATTTTGCCAGACAGGAGTACGGCCTGGAGGAATTGCAGGCCTGGGACATACCCTATTATTCGGAAAAATTGAGGCAGAAAAAATTCGACTTCTCCCAGGAGGAATTACGCCCCTATTTTCCGGCGAACCGGGTTGTCGAAGGGCTGTTCGCGGTGGTCAACAAATTGTATGGGCTGAGCATAACGAGCAGAGAGGGCATCGACGTCTGGCATTCTGACGTGATGTTTTTCGAAGTTAAAGACGACAGCGGAAAACTACGCGGCGGCTTTTACCTTGACCTGTATGCCCGCCCGCACAAGCGCGGCGGCGCGTGGATGGATGAATGTGTCACGCGCAGGCTGAATAACGGCTCCGTCCAGACACCGGTGGCCTACCTGACCTGCAACTTTACCCCGCCGGTATCCGGCAAACCCGCCCTGCTCACCCACGACGAGGTACTCACCCTGTTCCATGAATTTGGCCACGGCTTGCACCATATCCTCACGCTGATCGACTATGCCGGTGTGGCCGGGATCAACGGTGTTCCCTGGGATGCGGTGGAACTGCCCAGCCAGTTTCTGGAAAACTGGTGCTGGGAACGGGAGTCCCTGGACCTGTTTGCGCGGCATTACCTGAGCGGGGAGCCGCTTCCTGCCGGATTGTTCGACAAGATGCAACAGGCCAGGACGTATCATGCCGGAATGCACATGGTCCGGCAGCTCGAACTGGCCCTGTTCGACTTCCGCCTGCATAATGAACGGCGCGGCCATGACACGGATGACATACAGTCCCTGCTGGATGAGGTCAGACGAGACGTTGCGGTTGTCAAGGCTCCGGCAGACAACCGCTTTCAACACGGGTTTGCCCATATCTTTGCAGGCGGTTATGCCGCGGGATATTACAGCTACAAGTGGGCCGAGGTGCTCTCCGCCGACGCCTTCTCACGGTTTGAGGAAAACGGGATCTTCGATGCCGCTACGGGCCGGGAATTTCTCCACACTATCCTGGAGCAGGGCGGTTCGCGGGAACCTATGGACTTGTTCGTTGAGTTCCGCGGCCGCAAACCGGTTATCGACGCGCTGCTGCGGCACTCGGGCATCACGTCTGGCGCATCAGCGCAAGCCTGAGGCAAAGACTATGTGGACCATAGCCAGTTGGAACGTCAACTCCCTGAAGGTGCGCCTGCTGCAGGTATTGCAGTGGCTGGAGACCCATGAACCGGATGTGTTTGCCTTGCAGGAAACCAAGACCCAGGATGAGAATTTCCCTGCTGCTGCCTTTCATGAAATAGGTTACCAAGTGGTTTTTACCGGTCAGAAAGCCTATAACGGTGTTGCCATCGCGAGCAGGAACCCGCTTCAGGTGTTGCATACCGGCCTTCCCGGCTTTGATGACACGCAGAAACGCGTGCTGTGCGTCCTGGTTGATGACGTCTGCGTACTGAACCTCTACGTGCCCAACGGTTCCGAGGTCGGCTCGGACAAGTACACCTACAAACTCGATTGGCTGACGCGCCTTGACGCCTTCACCTGCGAGTTGCTGCAACGGCACGATAAACTCATCCTGCTCGGCGATTTCAATATCACACCCGCTGATGCCGACGTCCACGACCCGCAACAATGGCGGGATAAGATCCTCTGTAGTCAACCGGAAAGAGATGCCTTATCCGGACTCCTGGCCCGCGACCTGTCTGATACCTTCCGGATGTTCGAACAGGAAAACCATTCTTTTTCCTGGTGGGATTACCGCGCCGGCGATTTTGCCCGTAACCGCGGGTTGCGCATCGACCTCATTCTGGCGTCCACTCCTCTCAGCCGGCGTTGTGCCGACAGTTGGATAGATATCATGCCCCGCCAACAGCAGCGCCCCTCGGACCACACCCCCGTAGCCGCCGAATTCAGGTTATGAAAGAGCTAATCCCGTGACGACAGTAGTCCCCAAAACCCTTTCCCTCAAACCACTGAGGCCCTGTAGCGCCAGCAGGAGCTCC
>JAAXHV010000427.1:3348-3598 GCA_012270695.1 Gammaproteobacteria bacterium
GTTTATTTGAGTTGCAACAACAGATAGTTTCCACTACAATCTGCGCCCGGAGACGATACAGGGGTCAACGATGAGAGCCGATATTCACCCAGCATACAATGAAATCAAGGTTACCTGCAGTTGTGGGAATACGTTCACTACCCAGTCAACTTACAAGGGCGACTTGCACATAGAAGTATGCTCGCTGTGCCATCCGTTTTATTCAGGCAAACAAAAGATCCTGGATACGGCCGGCCGGGTGGATAAATTC
>JAAXHV010000428.1 GCA_012270695.1 Gammaproteobacteria bacterium
ACAGGGTGACGCAAAGTGAGATTGCCCAAAAAACAGGCATACACAGGTCGGCTGTCCAGAAACAGCTACGAGCGTTGAAAGATAAAGGCTTCTTAAAGAGAGTCGGTGGTGCGCGTGGACATTGGGTAACACTGAAGTAATGACTATGGCTGGAAAGCTATAGAGTCATGCCTGCGCAATTAATCCAGCAGGAGCTACCCCTGCCCTTTCCCGATCTTGCCGCTGATATGCCGCTATTGCCGGCGCGTATGGTAAATGAGTATGAATATTGCCCGCGGCTGGCTTACCTGGAGTGGGTACAGGGGGAATGGGCGGATTCGTCCGATACCATACAGGGAAAATACCAGCACCGGCGTGTCGATAAGCCCGGCGGCAGTATCCCCAGTCCAGAGGAGGCAGAAGCGGACGTGGAGTTTCATGCGCGCTCTATCACGCTGTCCTCTAACCAACTCGGCATCATTGCAAAACTTGACCTTGTGGAAGGCGAAGGCAACGTTGTCACACCGGTGGATTACAAAAAAGGGAAACGTCCCCATGTGGCACAGGGGGCATACAGCCCCGAGCGCGTCCAGTTGTGTCTGCAAGGCCTGTTGCTGGCGGAACACGGTTATGAGTGTGTGGAAGGGATCTTGTATTACGCAGAGTCAAGGGAACGGGTACGCGTAACGTTTGATGAGGAATTGAAAACAAAAACCCTGGCCGCAGTCTCCGGCCTGCGCCTAATTGCGGCTGGCCGCCAGATACCGTCTCCCCTGGAAGACAGTCCCAAGTGCCCGCGTTGTTCTTTAGTGGGCATCTGCCTTCCGGATGAAGTCAATTTCCTCAAGCGCATGGAAACACCGCCAAGACCCTTGGCAGTGGCGCGGGACGATCGTCTCCCGGTATATATTCAGGCGCATCATGCCTCTGTCAGAAAGTCAGGAGAAACACTGGAAATTTCAGTCAAAGACAACGTAGTGAAAAAGGCACGTTTGCCGGAAGTTTCACAGGTAGTCGTGATGGGCAACGTTTATGTCACTACCCCTACCCTGCATGAACTTATGCGCCGGGAAATCCCAGTCACCTGGCATTCCTTTGGCGGTTGGTTCCTGGGGCACTCCCTCGGTACCGGACATAAGAACGTTGAGTTGCGCACGGCGCAATTCAAGGCCAGTTTCGATGACCGGGTGTGTTTGTTCCTGTCCAAAGGATTCGTGCGCGCCAAGATTTTGAACTGTCGGACCATCATGCGCAGAAACTGGAAACCGGAGGAGAAACCCAAGCGCTTGTACAACTATTTCCGGCAGGATGCTGAACGGTCTGACTGTGTGTCGTCAATCCCTGAACTGTTAGGCGTAGAGGGAAACGCGGCAGCGCGTTATTTTGGAGAATTTCAAAACCTGATCAAGCAGGAAAAACATACCAATCAATTTATTTTTGAGTTTGAGAAACGCAATCGTCGACCCCCGGCTGACCCTGTTAATGCTTTATTATCGTATGCCTACAGTCTCCTGGTGCGCACTTGGACGGTGACACTCACTGCAGTAGGGTTCGATGCCTATTGTGGATTTTTTCACCAGCCTCGCTATGGCCGCCCGGCCCTAGCGCTGGACATGATGGAGCCCTTTCGGCCCCTGATTGCCGATTCTACGGTGCTGATGGCAATTAATAACGGCGAAGTGCGACCGAGTGATTTCATATCTGTAGCTGGTAGCGTCAACCTGACCTCAGACGGAAGAAAACGATTTATCGGCACTTATGAACGCCGACTTGACCAGGAAATTACCCATCCGTTGTTTGGCTACAAAATCAGCTACCGTCGCTTATTCGAAGTCCAAGCCAGACTACTGGCCCGATTTCTTCTTGGCGAGTTAATCGAATTCCCCCAATTTACGACGCGGTGATCTTGTGGATGAACATCTTTACATAATTGCCTACGACATTTCCGACCAAAAAAGATGGCGCTCCATATTCAAACTGCTTCATGGTTATGGAGAATGGTTGCAGCTTTCTGTGTTTCAGTGTCGGTTGTCGCGCCGTCGCCACGCAGAGTTGATCGCTACACTGGACGAAATTATTCATCACAAAGAGGATCATGTGATATTATTGGACTTGGGACCGGCGGATTCTATCAAGCCGAGGGTTGTGAGCCTGGGCAAGGATTTTCAGCCGGCGGAGAGAGCGCCTGTTATTGTCTGACGTTCTCCTATTCTCTGCGAGCGCTCAGGTGGTGAGCGTTTTTCCGTGAGCACTCGCTTAAAAAGGTTCTTTAATAATCAGAATGTTACAAATAACATCGTATGAAGATTGTGTTGGAGTGTGATAAATACTGTGATCTTCCTATACCTCTCGTTATGGCCCGCTATAATCCTTGTTTAACAACGAGTTATAAGGCGTACTATTTCCGCCGCATTAATGCGGCG
>JAAXHV010000429.1 GCA_012270695.1 Gammaproteobacteria bacterium
GTGGGATCGTTGTTGGCGACGGAGCCACCCAGCGTGCCGCGGTTGCGCACCTGGGGATCGCCGATTGCTTCCGCCAGGTGCGCGAGAGCGGAGATGCGATCCCGTACCAGCTTCGAGGCGGCGACGTCGGCATGTCGTGTCATCGCTCCTATAACGATTGCTCCGTCCCTCTTCTCGATCCCGGCGAGCGATCCGATGCGGTTGATGTCGATCAGCACATCGGGACGCGCCAACCGCAGCTTCATCGTCGGCAACAGCGTCATGCCGCCGGCCAGGATTTTTGCCTCGTCATTCCCGCGCAACGCCGCCAGCGCGGCTTCGATCGAGTCGGGTGCCTGATAATCGAACTGGTACATGATTCGTTTCCTCTTGCCTGGCCGTGCGTACGAAGCCGGGGCTTACCGCGATTTCGCGGCTGTTTGTATCGACCTGACGATGTCGTGATAGCCCGTGCAGCGGCACAGGTTGCCTTCCAGCCAGTCCCGGATCTCCTGTTCCGTCGGATCTGCGTTGTTCTGCAGCAGGTCGATCGCGCTCATGATCATGCCGGGCGTGCAGAACCCGCATTGCAAGCCGTGCTCTTGGCGAAATGCGGCCTGCATGGGATGCAGCGTGTCGCCGTTGGCAAGGCCCTCGATGGTCGTGACCTGCGTACCCTCGGCCTGCATTGCGAGCAGGGTGCAGCTCTTGATCGAGCGGCCGTCAACGTGAACGACGCAGGCGCCGCACTGGCTGGTGTCACAGCCCACGTGCGTGCCGGTCAGACCGAGGTCGTTACGGAGAAAATCAACCAGCAGGGTGCGCGGTTCCACGTCCCCGCTGACCTCCGTGCCGTTGACTGAAAACGAGACTTTCATTGTTGCTCCTCCCTCCGGCCAAAGGCCCTGCATTCTCGCGAATTATGTCCGAATGATTTACGCGGTCGCATCGTTCGCCGCGGCATTTTTTGGTACCAAATCGAGTTAAATATTACCTGCTCATAAGCAGTATGCAAAGCTTTTTCGTCCAGCAGCATCCCTTCGCCACGTTTGTCGGTCGCAGGTCCGGCGCTGGCAACGTACGTACTGGATGATGCGGGTTAAGCCCGGTACTGTGGATAGGCATGCTATCATTACCCATCGGATTAATGAATGTGGAAAGCAGTCGGGAGAAACAGCACATGCCCCTGACACACAACCAGTTCGTGACAACGGAACAACTCGCTAAACTTCGCCTGCCTTTGGAAGAGGCCTGTAACCTGCCTCAGGCCGCCTATGTTTCAGAGCATATTTTCAGACAGGAAGCAGAACAATTGTTCCTGACACATTGGGTCAATGTGGCCCACGTCAGTCAGCTCCCGAAGCCCGGTGATTATTTATGTGTCGATATATTTGACTATCCCTTATTGCTGACACGCGATAATAATAATGACATTCATCTCATGTCCCGTGCCTGTATGCACAAGGGAACACTGGTTGCTGAAGGTAGTGGTAATACGAAACTATTCGTTTGCCCTTTCCATGCCTGGTCCTATGGTCTCGATGGCCGACTGAAAGCGGCTCCATTAATGGATAAGGTCAAAAACTTTGATCGAAAGAACTGTCGCCTGAGGGAAATGCGCACTGAGATTTGGGAAGGATTTATATTTGTCAATATCAGCGGCGATGCAGAACCACTGCATACCCAGTTGACAGGTTTACAAAAAATATTAGCGAACTGGCACATGGCTGACCTGGTCCCGGCACATGAAGCCTTTTATTATGATCAACGCCAGAACTGGAAAATTAATTCAGAATCGTTTCTTGAGGCCTATCATCACCTGGGCGCCCATATAAAAACGTTTCAGCCCACCTATCCGGCAGCCAACTCTTATCCCATAGAAAGCACGGGCAAGTATTCGGTCCTCAGTTTTGGCCCGGCACAGGCCGCATCAGCAACCAATATTGACGGTGGCATGGAACTGCCTTTTATTCAAACTCTCAGTGAAGCTGAACGACTGGAACCCATGGTGGTGTTCGTCTGGCCTAATCTACTGCTGGGAATTGGCGCTGATCAGGTTGCTTATTATCGATTAATGCCAACTTCTGCGGAAAGTCATGATCTCTGGCTGAATGACCTGATGCCACGTAACACGGTTGAAGATGCGAAACTCGAACAAGCGATTCGAGATCGTGTTCAATGGGCGAGGTCCGTCCATGAGAGTGACGACATGCCCGTTTTTGAACGTTGCCAGTCTGGTATCCGCAGCCCGTTTTA
Organism: Gammaproteobacteria bacterium; assembly: GCA_012270695.1. Classification (GTDB taxonomy): domain Bacteria; phylum Pseudomonadota; class Gammaproteobacteria; order Eutrophobiales; family Eutrophobiaceae; genus JAAXHV01. The sequence goes on from JAAXHV010000429.1 coordinate 2,236, forward strand.
TGAGCAAGGCAGATTGTCCGTCCCCTACGAACGTTGTCTCTGGGAATTTAACCAATGGTGGGCGGAACGATTAGGTGAGCGAATCTTAAAGTAAGCCTGTAACCGGATTACTGTATTTCCGGTTTGCCGCGCCGCTCACCTCTGATAATTCTTCAGTAACACATAGATGGCCCCAGTCCCGCCGTCGACCTGTCGTGCGGAGCAGTAGGCCAGGACTTCCTGTCTTTGTTGCAGCCATTTTCCGATCCGGCTCTTTATGGTCGGTCTGCCCTGTCTTGAGCGCAGTCCCTTGCCGTGGATAATGCGCACGCAGCGGTGGTTACGGACTATGCAGCGTTTTAGAAACCCGGACAGGCTGTCTTTGGCGTGCTGTACCGTGTAGCCATGGAGGTCCAGTTCCGCAGAGATGGCGAATTGTCCCCGGCGTAGTTTCCTGAACACCTTGTCTTGGACACCCGACCGTTTGTACAGGAGCTCGTCACCGGTTTCCGCCGCCTCGGTATCAAAAAAGCCCTCGGCCATCTCTTTGATGACCTTGGCTTCATCAGCCATTCTCTGCGTCGCTACAGGCGCGGGTTTACTTGATTGCAGTTGAACCCCGTCGTTTTTAACTGGTATGACGTCGCCGACTGAACGCCGGAACAGGTCAGCCTCGTCCTGTTCGGATTTAAATTTCTCCCCCGAATCTTTGCCCTGCGCGATCATCGCATCACCTGGTGAG
>JAAXHV010000430.1 GCA_012270695.1 Gammaproteobacteria bacterium
GTCTCCGATAAGGTCGATGCGGAGGTTCTCTCCGTGGATAACCTGAAGGCCGGCGTTATCGGCAGTTACGGTGTGGGCTTTAACCACATTGATCTCGATGCTGCCAGGGCGCGTGGGCTGATAGTGACCAATACCCCGGAGGTGCTGACCGACTGCACCGCGGATATCGCCATGACTCTGTTGCTGATGGTGGCCCGCCGCGCCGGGGAGGGTGAGCGACACGTGCGTAACAAGGAATGGACTGGTTGGCGCCCGACCCACATGATGGGCGCCAGGGTGACCGGCAAGACGCTTGGCCTGATCGGAATGGGCAGGATCGCCAGGGCCGTGGCTCAGCGGGCTTTCCACGGGTTCGGTATGAAAATAATCTTTACCGATCCCTATCCGCCACCGCAGGACTTGATCAGCTCACTGCAGGCCGAACCTCGCACCTCTATTGAAGACGTTCTGCGGGAAGCGGATTTTGTCTCCCTGCATTGTCCGGGTGGCGAGGAGACCTATCATTTGATCAACAGGGAACGCCTGGCCTTAATGAAATCCGGGGCATTTCTCATCAACAGCGCGCGCGGTGACGTTGTTGACCAGTCCGCCCTGATCGCGGCCCTGGAACAGGACGCCCTTGCCGGTGCCGGCCTGGATGTATTTGAAGGAGAGCCGGCCGTGCCTGATAAATTATTGTCGATGGAAAACGTCGTTCTGTTCCCGCACTTAGGTAGCGCCTCCAGGGAAACCCGGGTTGCGATGGGTATGCGGGTCGTGGAGAACCTGCAGGCGTTTTTCAACGGCGAAACGCCGCGTGATCGCGTTGTGTGACACCTGACCCAGGCTCATCATTCGATTTCCCCGAACAGTCCTCGGTTGCCGGACTGGACTCGGCGGCGGCCAGCTATGCCGGTAACCTCATAGACCTGTTGGCGGAGCTGTTACGCCAGGTCATCAGGCAGAGAAAACCGGAGATACTCCCCGTTTTTGAGGGCAGGCAGGCCCTGCCCAGGGATAACAACGAACTGTTGCTGGCCGGTTTACAAGCCTGGGGTATCTGGTTCCAGCTTCTCAATGTTGCCGAAGAAAACGCGGCCATGCGCCGCCGCCGGGTAACTGAGAGCATCCAGGGGCTGGAACATATTTCCGGCACCTTTGCCAATGTGATTGCACAAGCCGCACAAATGGACTTGTCCCACCAGGAGGTGCAGACCTTGCTGAAGCGCACGAAAGTGACACCGACTGTCACCGCGCACCCCACCGAGGCAAAACGCGTGACGGTCTTGCAGATACACCGGCGCATCTACGTTATCCTGTACCGTCTCGAGGCCACGCGCTGGACCCGGCGCGAGCGTGCGTCCCTGGAAGAGCAACTCCGCAATGAAATCGACCTGCTCTGGTTGACCGGTGAATTACGCCTGGAAAAACCTTCCGTCGTGCAGGAGATAAAATGGGGCCTGCATTTCTTTGAACAGACCCTGTATGAGCGCGTCCCGGAGACCCTGGAACGGCTTGACCTGGCCTTGTCCAGCCATTATCCAGGTAAGGATTTTATTATCCCGCCATTATTCCAATTCGGCACCTGGATAGGCGGTGATCGGGACGGCAACCCGTTTGTGAACAACACTGTTACCCGGGAAGCCCTGTTGCTGAACAGGCGCGCTGTTTTGCTGCATTACCAGGACCAGCTGGATAAGCTGTTCCTGAAGATCAGTGTCTC
>JAAXHV010000431.1 GCA_012270695.1 Gammaproteobacteria bacterium
CGGAATCCGGATTCCCGGGTCGCGCATTGAAGCCGCCGCTACGAAAACCACGGGAATAAGTGGCGTACAACATGACGTCTTCATGCACGTGATAATTGATACCCGCTGTGCCGGATACCGAGTCCCAGGAATCTTCCAGCTCGGTCGGCGGAATGAGGTATATCGACTCGCCACTATCCAGCAGGGACTGTTGGTCCGGATTACCGGCGCGTAAGCGTTGATAGTAAAGCTCGTAATCCTTGTCTTCCTCGGTATAGCGGATACCCCCGGTGACGCTGAACTGTGGGCTGAGGTCGACGCTGACCTGGGCGAATGCCGCGTAGCTGTCCGTCTGAACTTCGCTACGGCGCTGATCCAGGCTGAAGAATACATCGTCATCCTGCAGGTTGTGCCCCTCTTCGGTGAAGTAGTACAAGCCTGCAATCCAGCGGTACGCACCGCTTTCGCCCAACAGCTGCAACTCCTGGGAAAACTGGTCTGAAGCTCCCGTTTCGTGGTAATACAACAGGGTCGTGGGTGAACCATCAAACTCCAGGTTGCCCACGTATTCCATATCCCGATAAGCAGTGATCGATTTAACGCTCAGGTTCTCGCTCAGGTCCCACTCCCAGGTTGCCGCAATACCGTAACTGTCCTGTTCGGTCTCCAGGTCATCCAGCGAATAATTATCGTAACGATCACCCTTCGTCCCCGCTGGGCAGATAGAGTATGTTCCCGGTGCGGTTTCCTCATAGCAGGTTCCAATGCCAAGCCATGGGGCATGGGCGTAAAGCGAATGTGGCACTGCCCCCTGGTCCGCGTTGAAGCCATCGGCAACCAGGGAAAAGCGGGCTCTCTCACCCTGCCAATATAACTGCGCCCGGAAGCTCAAGCTATCCTCATCGCCGGCCTCATCCCCGGTGAATACCTGCTCTCCCACGCCGTCCCGGTTCTTGTGCAGGATGCTGCCTTTGATCGCCAGGTTATCCGAAATCGCGAACTCTCCCGATGCCTCCACGTTGATTCGCCCATCCTCCCCCGCGGTCAGACCCAAACTACCTCCGTTCGCAAAAGTCGGTTTCCTGCTGACCACGTTGACTGCCCCGCCGATGGTGTTTTTTCCGAACAGGGTCCCTTGAGGCCCTCTCAACACCTCGACCCGATCCAGGTCAAGAATATCCAGCGCCGC
>JAAXHV010000432.1 GCA_012270695.1 Gammaproteobacteria bacterium
AGCAAACATGTTTCCGATAGCAACAAACGACCTGGTGAGAAATCCGAGCTAGAGATATGCGCATCAAGAGACTGCTTACCCCCTTCAGCCTGTCGTTTCTGGACATCATGTCCTGCGGCTTCGGCTCAGTGGTCCTGTTGTTTCTCATCATCAAGCATAATGTCGATACCGATATCCGTATTCCCGTCGATACCCGGGACCAGACTGCCGAGGTCATGCTGCTGGAGGAGGAAATACTGGATGGCAAACGGAATCTTGCGCGGACCCGCAATACCATCTCGGAAATCGATGAGCAACTGGTGGTCGCGCAAGGCATGGCCCGCCGCATTATGGAAAAAATCCAGGAGACCCGGTCCCTGGCCGATCAATTGTCAGAGACTACCAGTTCCGTGGAACTGGACCGGTTGAAACTCAATATCAAGAAGCTGGAGGAGCAGAGACAGCAGTTACAGGAGGAAATCAGGGAAACAGGGGATCACTCCCGGGGCCTGGTCGGCGAGGGGAACCGCGAGTACCTCACGGGACTCAGGCTGGGCGGCAAGCGAATATTAATCCTGCTGGATATCTCCGGCAGCATGCTGGATGATACCATCGTCAACATTATCCGGTTTCGCAATATGCGGGACGGACTGAAACGCAACGCGCCCAAATGGGTGCAGACTTTGAGGATGGTGAACTGGTTGACGGCCAGGTTTCCCAGGGACAGTCAATATCAAATTTTGTTATTCAATACTAAGACGAGTTCGGTGTTGCCCGGTCTGGATGGAAAATGGCTGAAAGTAAGCAACAAGGCGGAATTGAATTCGATCATTGAGGCGCTCGGAAAAATTGTGCCGGAGGGTGGCACCAACCTGGAACGTGCCTTTGCAGCAATCGGCAGAATACGGCCGAAACCCGACAACGTTTACTTGATCACGGATGGTTTGCCCACCCAGGGATCCAGAACGATCCGGGGCGCTACCATTACCGGCAGACAGCGCCTGGACCTGTTTGCCAGGGCTGAAAAACAGGTTCCGGGCAACGTCCCTGTTAACGTGATCCTGGCGCCGCTGGAAGGAGACGCGGAGGCGGCCTACGCCTTCTGGCGCCTGGCCATGAAGACCGACGGTTCGTTTCTGGTGCCGAGTGAGGACTGGCCATGAGAAGAAAACGGCGGGAAAACGAGGCCTTCAGTATCTCATTCCTGGACGTCATCACTTGCGGTTTCGGCGCGATCATACTATTGCTTATGATCGCCAAAACCGGGGACAGTCCCATATTGGAGACCGCAGTCGATTCCATGCACGGTATCGTCCGGCAGTTACAAATTCAATTGTTTGAAATCCGTGGTGAGGCCAAAATCCTGAACCGTGACCTGGACGCAAAGCACGAACAGCGTTCCGAATGGGAAGAGCGGGTTGCGCGGCTTGAGGCGGAACTGGCAGAGGAAGAATTACGCTATAACAGCGTGCGCGACGACTCTGCGGTCGGCGTCATCATAAAAGGGGAGTTTGAACTGGCGCTACAGAAACTGACGGAAGAGATGAAGCGCTTGCTGGCACAAAAAGATCGGGTACGCACCGATTTGATAGGCGGGATACCGGTCGACAGCGAATATGTCATTTTTATCATCGACACCTCTGGAAGTATGGTCAACGTTCATTGGGAAAACATGATCAACCAGTTGATTACCACCCTTAACGTCTATCCCCGCCTCAAGGGGATACAGATCATGAGTGACATGGGCGACTACCTGTTT
>JAAXHV010000433.1:0-230 GCA_012270695.1 Gammaproteobacteria bacterium
ATTGGCAGAACAGTGATATCCTCCATATAAAGAGGAGTAGAACCGCCGTAAAACACGTAACAAACAGCGGATGAGTAATCTTTCTTAAATTCCCTGAGTGCTCTTGTTTCTTTGTAATGAACCTGTCTTGATCGTTTAATTTCAATAGCCAGCAAGCCCTTGGGTCCGTAGAGAACAAAATCAATTTCCAGTTGATTTCGAGTTCGCCAGAAATGGATTTTGTAGCCACA
>JAAXHV010000433.1:300-1669 GCA_012270695.1 Gammaproteobacteria bacterium
TGTGATATCAGCCTGCGTTTAGCTTTATAGTTGAATATCGGCAGACGGACTGCTATGAGCAGATCTTCCAGTATGGAAAAATAATTCTCCGCTACCGGTCTTGCGATTTGTGTCTCGCGGGCAACACCGTTAATGTTAATGGTCTCTCCCTGAGAAAAACTCGCCACTTCCAGAAAACGGGAGAAATGGCCGATGTTGCGTGTCAGGCTTTCCTGCATGACTTCCTCCCGAAGGTAGGTCTGCACATAATCTTTCAGGTATTTTTCAGGATTATCTTCACTGAATCGGGCCGGTAAATGGCCGTGTTGTAAAGAGTTGCGAAGGTTAAAATCGTCTTGCTGTTCCATTACGGTCAGCGGATGCATATAATAGGTGAGCGCCCGACCGGCCAGTAAGTTTACTCCTTTACGCCGTAATGCCCTGGCACTGGAACCGGTCATAATAAAGTCAAGCCTGTATGACTCAATCAAATCATGGACTTCATTCAAAATTGCCGGGATACGCTGAATCTCATCAATAACGATCCAATCGCGGTAGTTCGGAGGTATCATCTCCCTCAGGTAGCCCGGGTTTGCAGATAAGCGGTTATAGAATTCGGACTGGAGCAAATTAATGAAGAGAGCATCCGGCAGGTTGTGTTTCAACCAAGTGGTTTTACCCGTTCCTCTTGGGCCGAACAGGAAAAAGCTTTTTCGTGATTCCAGAGGTTTATTGATAAGTCTTTTGAACATATCGGGAATTGTTTCCGGTTTATTCGTTCATTATAGAGCATAATTAAGACAAATTGTATTTATAAAGTGAAAAAATCCCGAATTTTTTAATATATTACATTAAAAATGGAGTATTATGTGCCGGTCAGCTTCTTCCCTCGCATAAAGCCGGATAATAATTCCTGAGATAATATGGCTGTGAGTACGGACATCATCGTCATCGGCGCCGGTATCGCCGGGGTCTCCGCGGCTGCTGAACTGGCGGCAACGGCGCGTGTCATCGTCCTGGAGCGGGAGCCCCAGCCCGGTTATCATGCCACCGGCCGCTCTGCCGCGTTTTTCGTAAGCTCTTACGGCAACGCTGCGGTGCGTGCGGTCACAGCCATGGGCGAGCCGTTCTACCGTTCACCCCCGCAGGGATTTTCGGATGTCCCGTTGCTCAGGCCCCGACCCTGCATCTTTTTCGGCCGCCCTGACCAGCATGAGGCTTTGCTGTCATTTCACAAGGAAGTCCCATCCTTGCGGAGGCTGAGCGCCGAACAGGTGCGGGAGCGGGTTCCCATCATATTGCCTGGTTACCTGGAAGCAGGTCTGCTGGATAAAACCGGTGGCGACCTGGACGTGGACGCCATCCTGCAAGGGTTCCTGCGGCGGCTGCG
>JAAXHV010000433.1:1848-2071 GCA_012270695.1 Gammaproteobacteria bacterium
TGATGGTCAACGTGGAGGAGGAGTTCTATTTCAAGCCCGATGCCGGCGCCTTGCTCCTGTCTCCCGCCGACGAGACACCCAGTCCTCCCTGTGACGCCCAGCCCGAAGAACTGGACGTCGCGTTGGCGGTGGACCGGTTTGAAACGGCGACGGGTCTGGAGGTACCCCGTGTCACCCACCGCTGGGCGGGCCTGCGGACTTTCGCCCCTGACAAAACCTTCGT
>JAAXHV010000434.1 GCA_012270695.1 Gammaproteobacteria bacterium
AATATTCCACGTGATTTTTTTTATGGTGAGATAGACGTGGAAATCCCGCAACCGCGTACCCTGGACAGAGGTCCAGGTGGTGATAAGAGCCTAAATGAAGCAGCAGACCTGTTAGCCAACGCAAAATATCCGGTCATCATCTCTGGCGGTGGTGTCGTGATGGGCGATGGCGTGGATGAATGTAAAGCGCTGGCTGAACGCCTTGGCGCCCCGGTAGTCAACAGTTATCTGCACAACGATTCCTTTCCTGCCGGCCACCCGCTCTGGTGCGGGCCTTTGGGATATCAGGGGTCCAAAGCCGGCATGAAACTCATCAGTAAGGCTGATGTCGTATTGGCGCTTGGCACCCGGCTGGGACCTTTTGGGACATTGCCCCAGTACGGAATGGAATACTGGCCGGAGGGCGCACAAATCATCCAGGTGGATGCGGATCATAAGATGCTGGGGCTGGTAAAGAAAATTTCTGTCGGTATCTGCGGCGACGCCAAAGCCGCTGCCGCTGCATTACTGTCCCGAATTGACGATAGATCTCTGGTCTCTGGCGCAAGTAAAGAACAGCGCGCAAAAACTATCAGGCAGGAAAAGGAAGCCTGGGAAAAAGAACTGGACAAATGGCTCCATGAGAAAGACGATTTCAGCTTAACAATGATAGAAGAGGCAGGTGGCAGTTTGCTGTCCCCGCGCCAGGTCCTGCGGGAACTGGAAAAAGCCATGCCTGACGATGTGATGGTATCTACCGACATCGGTAACATCTGCTCGGTATCGAACAGCTATCTGCGCTTTGAACGTCCGCGCAGCATGTTTGCCGCCATGAGTTTCGGCAACTGCGGTTACGCTTTTCCTACCATAATCGGCGCGAAACTGGCCGCCATGGACCGCCCCGCAATTTCCTACGTGGGTGATGGCGCCTGGGGTATGAGCATGGGAGAAACAATGACCTGTGTGCGCGCAGGCATACCGGTCACTTCGGTGGTGTTCAACAACAGGCAGTGGGGCGCTGAGAAGAAGAACCAGGTGGATTTTTATGGGCGCCGTTTCGTAGCCGGCGATCTTAACAACCAGAGCTTTGCCGGTATTGCCCATGCTATGGGCGCAGAAGGTATTGTCGTCGATAAACTGGAGGACGTCGGTCCTGCACTCAACAAAGCGATCGATGCCCAGATGAATGGCGGCAAGACGACGATACTTGAGATTATGTGCACCCGCGAGTTGGGCGATCCGTTCCG
>JAAXHV010000435.1:0-3866 GCA_012270695.1 Gammaproteobacteria bacterium
TATTTTATCAGTACGACGGCATGGACTGCTATGCCTTCCCGGTTGCCGATGAAGCCCATTTTCTCATTGGTCGTCGCCTTGATGTTGATGGCGTCCCTGGCTGTGGCCAGGTCGCTGGCCAGGTTATTCCGCATAGCGTCGATATGGGGAGCCATTTTTGGCTCTTCCGCAATTATGCTGATGTCCGCATTAACGACTGTATAGGACTTTTGCGCCAGTAACGACTGTACCTGCCGCAACAATATCCTGCTGTCGATGTTTTCGAAATCCTTGCTGGTGTCCGGAAAATGCGCGCCGATGTCGCCTAGCGCGGCAGCGCCCAACAGGGCGTCACATAGCGCATGGATAACGACGTCGCCGTCGGAGTGTGCAAGCAGACCCTTGTCATGGGGAATGTTTACACCGCCAAGTACCAGCGGGCGCCCTGCAACAAACCGGTGGGTATCATAACCGTGGCCAATTCTCACTGTTTTCTCGCTTGCTCCGTTAAGTAAAATTCTGCCAGGGCCAGGTCCTCCGCCATGGATACCTTGATATTGTGAGGGCCGCCCCGCACTATGCCCGGCCGGTAACCCCTGTGCTCCAGGGCCTGGGCTTCATCCGTGACAAGAACGTTATCATCTATGGCTGCGGCAATCGAATCCCGCAGCAGGCCCAGACGGAACATTTGCGGCGTCAGGGCGCGCCATAACCGCTCACGCTCCAGCGTCGCCTGGATGTCATGATCCGGTCCTGCCTGTTTCACCGTATCGCTGACCGGGAGGGCCAGAATACCCCCTACGGGATGGTCCCTGAGCCCGGCAATGAGCCGGTCTATATCGGCTGCCGTTACACAGGGCCTGGCCGCATCGTGAACCAGCACCCAGTCATCATCACCGGCAAACTCCGCGATGCGTTTGAGACCGTTCAACACGGAATGACAGCGTTCCCTGCCGGCGGACGCGGTGACGACCCTGGCATGACCGGACAGCGCCAGGGTCGGCCAGTGTTCATCATCATCCGCCACGACCACGGCAATGCCCTTGATCTGCGGATGCTCACAAAACGGCTGCAGGCTGTGTTCGAGAACAGTCCGGTTCAACAGCTTCAGGTATTGCTTTGGCTTGCCCGCTCCCATACGCCGACCGATGCCGCCCGCCGGGATAACCGCCCAGAAATCCGGCTGCCGCGTCATGGCGCAGTAACCGGTTCTTCTGTCGCGGTTTCAGGCAGTAAATCCTGGTGGGCCGTATCCGGGTTGTCGATAATCTGGTAGAACACCTCATCGGATTTAACCATTCCCATGTCGCTCCTGGCGCGTTCCTCGACTGCTTCCAGGCCGTGTTTGAGGTCGATGACTTCAGCAGCAAGGGAGTCATTTCTTTCCCCCAGGCGGTCATTTTCCCCGATCAGTTCCCGTTTCGTCTTGTTGAGTTCGTTGACGTCGGATATCCCGCCCGGGCTGAACCAGAGACGGTATTGCAGCAGCGCCAGTAACACCAGCAGGATAGTAATTAACAGCCTCATCTCACCCGCAGGACGCCGGCTGCTCAGACATCCGGCGTCTCTCTTGCCAAGTTTGTAAATGCATCCTTGCCCGGGTAACTTGCGCTGTTGCCCAGCTCTTTTTCTATCCGTATCAGGCGATTGTACTTGGCTACCCGGTCCGAGCGTGACAGGGAGCCGGTTTTAATCTGCCGGGACGACGTTGCCACCGCCAGGTCGGCAATTGTGGTGTCTTCAGTCTCGCCTGAACGGTGGGATATGACCGTGGTATAACCTGCTTTTCGAGCCATGTCGATCGCAGCCAGGGTCTCGGTCAGGGTGCCGATCTGGTTTACCTTGATCAGGATCGAGTTTGCCACTCCCGCCGTTATCCCTCGTTGCAGTATGGCCGTATTGGTCACGAACAAGTCGTCTCCCACCAGTTGTACCCGGTCACCAAGCCGGGTGGTCAATACCTGCCAACCGTCCCAGTCGTCCTCGGCCATCCCGTCTTCTATGGAAATAATCGGGTAGTTGTCCACCCACGGGACCAGGTACTCGATAAATTCGTCCACGTTAAGCGATTTTCCTTCGGAAACGAGCACGTACCTGCCGTCCCGGTAAAATTCCGAACTGGCGATATCGAGGCCAAGCAGGATATCCTCGCCGGGGACATAGCCGGCTTTCTCGATTGCGCTGATAATCACCTCCAGGGCTGCCTCATTGGAATCCAGGTCCGGGGCAAAACCCCCTTCATCTCCTACGGCCGTATTCAGGCCGCGGGCCGATAACACCGATTTGAGCGCATGGAATATCTCGGCGCCGTAACGCACTGCCTCAGCCAGGCTGGCCGCGCCCACGGGCAGGATCATGAATTCCTGCATATCGATGCTGTTATCCGCATGAGCGCCGCCGTTGATGATATTCATCATCGGAACCGGCATGTTGTAAGGGCCGTCACCACCCAGGTAACGGTAAAGGGGGAGGCGCTCATCGGCTGCCGCGGCATGGGCGACGGCCATGGACACGGCCAGTATCGCGTTGGCCCCCAGCCTGCTTTTGTTTTCCGTGCCGTCAAGCTCCAGCATTGCCTGATCAATGCCGGTCTGGTCGCGGGCCTCCATGCCTGCCAACTTCGGACATAAGACAGTTTCTATATTACTGACGGCCTGCAACACACCTTTGCCGCGGTATCTGCTACTGTCGTTGTCCCTTAATTCCAGCGCTTCCCGGGAGCCGGTTGAAGCGCCGGACGGCGCCATGGCGACACCGACGCTGCCCCGGGCCGTTTCAACTTCTGCCTGAACGGTTGGATTCCCCCTGGAATCAAGCACTTCAGTTGCTTGTATGCGAGTGATTTTCGACATCCGATTTCACGCGTTGGTCCAGGTCGACCAGGGTTTCCAGTAAAGCTTCCATTGCATTCAAAGGCAGAGAGTTGGCGCCGTCGCTAAGAGCCGTATCCGGGTCTGGATGGGTCTCCATGAATATCCCGGCCACACCGACGGCCACCGCGGCCCGGGCCAGGGCCGGAACAAACTCGCGCTGCCCTCCCGATTGCCTGCCCTGCGCCCCCGGCAATTGTACCGAGTGGGTTGCATCAAACACCACGGGGCAACCCGTATCCCGCAGGATAACCAGTGCGCGCATATCGGAGATGAGGTAATTATAACCAAAACTGGCGCCACGCTCGCATACCAGCAATCGATCATTGCCCGTTGCGCGGGCCTTCTCCACCACCCGTTCCATGTCCCAGGGCGCAAGGAACTGGCCCTTTTTTATGTTTACCGGCAACCCGCAGGCGGCAACGTTGCGAATAAAATTTGTCTGCCGGCAGAGAAACGCGGGGGTTTGCAGCACGTCGACTATTGCGGCCACCTCCTCCAGCGGCGTGTCCTCGTGTACGTCGGTCAATACCGGCACGCCAATCTCATCCTTTACCTTCTGCAAGATGTGCAACCCCCGTTCCAGGCCCAGGCCGCGATAACTGTCGCCGGAACTGCGGTTGGCCTTGTCGAAAGAGGATTTATAGATGAAAGGGACGCCCAGTTTTCCGGTTATTTCCTGCAAGGCGCCGGCGCTATCCAGGGCCAGTTGTTCAGATTCGATCACACAGGGACCGGCAATGAGGAACAGCGGCTGATCAGGTCCGGCTTCAAAGCCACACAGCTTCATTTCTACCTGCCGTTCTGGTGGGACAACGCGGCCCGGACGAACCCGGTGAACAGCGGGTGCCCGTCTCTGGGGGTGGAAGTGAATTCAGGGTGGAACTGGCAGCCGATAAACCAGGGGTGATCGGACAATTCAACGATCTCCACCAGCTTTTCATCCGCGGAGATACCGGCGACCCTCAGCCCATGCTGTTCCAACCGTGTCCGGTAATTGTTATTGAATTCGTAGCG
>JAAXHV010000435.1:3958-10707 GCA_012270695.1 Gammaproteobacteria bacterium
GCAAACTCGGTACTGTCAGCCCCGCTCAGACCGGCTACGTGCCTGGCAAACTCAATGACCGCCACCTGCATGCCAAGGCAGATCCCCAGGTAAGGCACATGATTTTCCCTGGCGTAACTCGCCGTCGCGATCTTGCCTTCGATCCCCCTGTTGCCAAATCCTCCCGGCACCAGGATCGCGTCCATACCCTGTAACCGGTCAACGCCGCCCTGTTCCACGTCTTCGGAATCGATGTAATGAATGTCGATAGTTGTGCGGGTATGTATGCCGGCGTGAATCAATGCCTCGGCCAGCGACTTATAGGAATCAGTCAAGCCGGTGTATTTGCCGACCATGGCGATATCGACCGCGCCGGATGGATGCTCCATAGCATCGATGACACGATCCCAATCGGACAAATCTGCATCCCGGGCATTGACGGCAAGCCTGTCTACCACGATGTCATCCAACCCCTGCTCATGAAACAGACGCGGGATCATGAACAGGTTATGGACGTCTATCGCGGAAATAATGGCCCGTTCATCGACGTTGGTAAACAAGGCTATCTTGCGGCGTTCGTTCTCCGGCAGGGGACGGTCGGAACGACAGAGCAATACGTCAGGCTGGATACCGATTGAGCGCAATTCCTTGACCGAATGCTGGGTTGGCTTGGTTTTTATCTCGCCTACGGTTTCGATAAACGGCACCAGGGTGAGATGTATGAACAGGGAACGGCGCGCGCCCAGCTCCACACGCATCTGCCGGATTGCCTCGAGGAAAGGCTGGGATTCGATATCGCCCACCGTGCCACCGATCTCTACGATGGCCAGGTCCGTGTTACCGGCTCCTTCCCGGATGCAATGCTTGATTTCATCGGTGATATGGGGAATGACCTGTACGGTACCGCCCAGGTAATCCCCGCGGCGCTCCTTGTGGATCACATTCTGGTAAATCCTGCCGGTGGTAAAATTATTGTGCCTGCTCATGCGGGTGCGCACGAACCGCTCATAATGTCCCAGGTCCAGGTCGGTCTCCGCGCCGTCTTCCGTCACATAAACCTCGCCGTGCTGGAACGGGCTCATGGTGCCCGGATCAACGTTGATATACGGATCCAGTTTCAACAGAGTCACATTCAGTCCGCGGGATTCCAGAATTGCGCCCAGGGAAGCAGAGGCAATCCCCTTCCCTAGGGAAGAGACCACGCCACCAGTGACGAATACAAAACGCGTCAAGGCATCAAGTCCAGGGGTAAAAGTGAGAAAAAGGCAACCGGCTCCAGCAAGCCGTTGCAAACTACGTTCAGGTGTAGTAATTCACGCATAATGCTGGGACAATATATTAACACATAACGGGAAAGTTTTGAGTTTTTGAACTGTCGAAATGGGGAGGATCTCCTTTTTATCTTTCTTCCCTCCTTTTACTCATCTGAGATAGACAAATACTACTAGTTATAGTAGTATTTGTTCATGGGACGTGAAAAACGGGAAGGATACATTAAACTCAGGAAAATAATCGAAGAACTCATCGAAGAAGGCAAACTATGAAATTCAAATCAGCAAGGTTTTCCAACAAAAAAAAAGAAGTTTCTATTGTATACACCTCCGGGAAAAAAGCGGCAGTTCATTATGGCTCTCTAGGCATTACCGATCCGATTAAACAAATTGGCGTGGATGAGGAAACTTCAGACAGAAGTCTGAAAATCGAATTTGTCAATGGAAAAACGGATTATATGCCTTATGATCAACCCTTGTTTCTTATCAGGGACCCCGAATACATGCTGCGCGACCATATCGAAAATATTGTTGCTCGAATCAACGAAGAAATAGACAGCAAAAAAATATCCAAAAAATACCTGGCGAGGCAGCTGAAGACGTCAGATAATCAGGTGCATAGATTACTTAACCCTTGTATCGTCAATAAAAATCTGACCCAGCTGTATAAACTGGGTTGGCTGCTTGGTCTTGAATTTGAAGTTTCTGTAAAAGCAGCCTGATTTCTTCGCGCTGCGGACCGTTGGGGTAACTCAAACGCACAACGATCGGCCATTTCTTACGCCTATCTGACGGCAATTCAGTGAGGAGGGGGAGTAATGTTTATTCTGAGCATTTTAAAACTCCGGTTTAGAATTCTCAAAGTCAGCCTCATTGTGCTCACTCCTGCGCTTCTCAGCTGCGGGGAAACCCATGCCCTCAGCAACGTGGATGGTTACCTCCTGGGAGTGGTAACCTCGGCAGAAGCACCTGTGGAAAGCGCCATGGTGACTATCCGTAGTCTTGATAGCGGTGTGTCCAGGAGCACAAATACTTCTGCTGCCGGCGCCTATCGCTTCTCTCGACTGGCGCCCGGCGCATACCAGATCACTGCAAGCGCGAGCGGCTACCAGAGCGCCTCCTGGCAAGCGACTGTGAATGCGGGTCAAGGCACGCCAATCAACTTCAACCTTGCACCCGGCTACCTGGAAGAAGTCATCGTAAGAGGAACTCACGAACCAGCTATCGATGTAACCTCAGCGGAGACGGCAACTATACTCACGACGGCGGAAATCGAACTGCTGCCCGTCTCGCGTGATATCAACGCGGTGGGTTTGCTGGCGCCTGGCGCAACTCTGGGAGACACTGCGTTCGGCACCAGCCTTAGCGGAGAAAGCTATACCAGCGGATTTGGCCTGGTGTCGTTCGGCGGCGCATCGGTTGCTGAAAACGTGTACTACGTTAACGGCATGAACGTAACTAATTTTCGGAACGGATTGGGCGGCAGCGCCATACCTTTCGAATTCTACGATCAATTCCAGTTCAAGACCGGTGGTTTCGGCGCTGAATTCGGCCGTTCAACCGGCGGAGTGCTGAACGCCGTAACGCGCCGTGGCACTGACCAATGGCGCATCCGCGCAGGTTATATCGTCACGCCCGAATCCCTGCGCAGTCATTCCCCCAACGTTGCGGACCCGACCACTGAAGGTGAGTTCAGTTCTGTCTTCAAATATGACGAAAAGGACTCCAGCGAATACTTCCTGTCGGCAGGGGGACCAATCATACCGAACCGGCTTTTTGTTTATGGAATTTACCAGGGCCGCGACGTGGATGTAGATAATTATACGGGCACGGGTCGTCTGCTGCGGGAAGACAGCGACGACCCATTCTGGGGAGGCAAAGTTGACTGGATAATCAACGATTATCACCGTATTGAGTTAACTGCTTTCTCTGATGAGAGCACCACTGTTCGCAGCACATTTCTGTGGGATGAGGCGTCCCGCGCGGTTGGCGAAAACCTTGGCAAAACCCATATTAATCGTGGAGGCGAGAACTATATCGGTAAATATACCGGCAGTTTCCATGACGTTTTCACCATCTCACTATTGGCCGGCAGGAGTCGTTACAACCTGACCAACGAGGCCGAGTCTGACAGCGTCTGTCCAGCAGCGTATGACTCGCGCGGCGGCGGATTGACCCAGATTGGTTGCTGGACGAACTTTTTGACAAACGCCGGTTTTGACAAACGCGAGATATATCGAGCCGACTTCGAGTACGCATTCAACGACCGTCACCTGCTGCGTTTCGGTTTTGACCGCGAAGAAAACAGCTCGACTAGCACGAGGCAGTATTCAGGCCCGGACGGCGGATATTTCCGTTATTACTCGACCATCCCTGGCGCCACCCTGAATAATGGGGGCATCGTGCCTGACGGCGTCAGCACGCTGGTTCGATACCGCATTTTTAAAGGCGGCGGCAAGTTCGCAACGACATCTCAGGCCTACTACGTTGAAGACGAATGGTCGATCACCGATACCATCACCGCGCGCCTCGGTCTGCGTAATGAACGGTTTAACAACAAGAACCCTGACGGCGATTCCTTTATCAAGGTGACCGACCAGTGGGCGCCCCGCCTTGGCATCGCCTGGGACGCAAGAGGCGACGGCGCGTCGAGGTTGTTCCTTAATTTTGGCCGTTATCATCTGCCAATCGCAAACATTGCCAGCATTCAACTGTCTGGTGGAACACTGTTCACAGAAGACTGGCACACCCTCGGCGACGCCATTGCGGCCGATGGCAGCGTCACTCTCGGCGACAAGATCGGCGATACCATCGTCATCAGCGACGGCACAGTGCCCCCCGTCGAAGAACTCATTGATACCAGCATCAAGCCAATGTATCAGGATGAGATCATCCTGGGTTATGAAACCGAGTTCTGGGAGCGCTACAGAGGCAGTGTGACTTATACCTACCGCAATCTTGGCCGCGGCATCGAAGATATTATTATCAACGAAGCAATAGGCTTGCCAGGCGAATTTCACTACGTCCTGACGAATCCTGGCACTGACGTAAGCACGAGCTATGACGTTGATGGCGATGGCGTTGCCGAGGCGCTGGAACTGAGCGCGGAGGAACTTGGTTTTCCTGAACCCGTTCGTAAGTACCACGCGCTTACGTTCACCCTGGAGAAAAGCTGGGACAATGGCTCCTACGTGCATGCTGCGTATACCTGGTCACACAGCTACGGCAATTACGAAGGCATGGTTCGCTCCGACAACGGCCAGGACGATGCTGGCATTACCACTTTGTTTGACTTCGCCGGCCTGGTCGAAGGCGCCTACGGCGACCTGCCCAATGATCGCCGTCATTCAGTCAAACTGTTCGGCGTTTATGAGTTCTACCCGGGCTGGCAGGCCAGTCTTTCCGCATATTACCAGGATGGCCGGCCGCGCAACGCGTTTGGCATTCACCCCACTGACCCCTACGCTGCCCTCTACGGTCCTGAGTCTTTCTTCATGCAAGGAGTCGCAACGCCCCGTGACTCTCTGGGTAGAACCAAAGACGTAATCAACTTCGACCTGGGTCTTCAGTTCAACAAAAATATCGGTTCACACACCATGACTTTCAGGGTGGATGTATTCAATATACTCAATTCAGATACGGCTGTTGAGGTTAACGAGGTGGCTGACCAGGAAACGGGGGCCGCCTCCCCTACTTTCGGCTTGCCAACCTGGTTCCAACGTCCACGCGCAATCCGGCTCAGCGTGACTTACGATTTCCAACTGTAGGCGCTACTGAATAAGGCCATGTACAAACTTGCGATCGTATCCGTTGGTACACTATTCAGACAAAGCGGGAATAGACCCACCGGGGTAGTCAGGATCGTGATGTGCCTCCCTCTTTCGCTTCCACGACACCATATTTTTCCATCACTTCCAGGATAGTCGCGCGGCGTGCTGAGGTGCTACCCAGTCCAAACACCTTTTGCACAGCCTGGCCGATTGCTTTGGGTGTCACACCGGGCAGGGCCACGGATGTCTCCAGGGCCTCCGGCCCTCTATCCGCCTGCAGAGCAAGAAAACGGACGGTCAGGCTCTGTATATCTCCACCGGGTGAGACGTCAACCTGCCAGTATTCCGCTACCCCTAGAGACTGGTAAGCATCCTGTTTGGTGTTACTGACGTGGGTAACCCCTATTTCGATAACCAGGTCCGGAGCGTGGGTCAATACGTAACGGTCACCGTCCTCACGACTCCGTGTTGCCGCATCGAGATAAGCCTGCGCGCGTTCACCCAGGTAAAAACAGCAATCCGCTTCCAACCCTGTGTTCTCCGGGTCCGTGAAGCGACGCCAACGAGTGGAACGCAAACCGGCATTGTCAAGTCCCAGCACTGCTGCCACTTCTTCCAGGATAGAACCGACACGATCGGCAATGGTTTCATGCAAACGACTGGGTGACATGAGTACGATCAGGCCACGCACCGGGTCCAACACCACTCTTCGGAAAACGTCCTCGAGACGCAGCCGGGCCAAGTTCAGCACCGTATCTCTATCAGCCTGAAAAGCAATATACTCCGAACCCAAGGAATTTTTTCTGATGGTCAAGGCATCAAGCGTTCCTTGTTCATCAGACAGGGGCGTATCGGCATCCATGTATGCTGATACGGATTCCGATACTTCACCCACGATAGCGCCTCCTGTTTACGGACAGTTACAATCAGTATAGCACCACAAGGAGACATCACACCAATGCTCTATAGCATCGCAATAAATGTCTCAAATATCACCATAATGGCAAACATCTACCACGACATAGATCCCTGGCCAAGAATGTTATCCGCACTTATGCACGCCACAATCGAACGCGGCTGACTCGAACACCTACAACAACAATAAACTAGAAGGAAGCAAAAAACTTGAGCAGTTTTCAACTATAATATCATGCACTTAACGCAAACGGACACTACCACCATGACAAGTTCAACAACAAATGTCGCGCCCAAGATATCCGAGCTTCAGGAGAATCTAACGCCGGAGACAGTACACGCAGTAAAAACATTCATGTCGTACCTGGCCAAAGAAAACCTGTCCGGCATAGTGAAGGTATTGCTATACGGGAGCCGCGCCCGCGGTAACTTTGATGCCGACAGCGACATCGATATGGCCGTGGTGTTCGAAGGTCCAGTTCAGAACAGCGACGAACGCTTTGCCCTACAGATGCCCTTATCAAAAATAAGAGGCATCGCCATGCGCGAGACAGCTATGACAGTCTCTGCCATTGCCTTGTGGGAAGAAGAACTACGCGAACCGGAAAAACAGAAAAACCCGGCTTTCTACCATAATGTGAATCAGGACGGCATTGACGCCGAGACAATCATGAGTCTCCGATGCCAACTACGCCAAGGTGTCTTCCGTTTCAGAAAAAAGGGCATTCCATTTTCTCTCTGACTCAATTTCGTCCAGTACCCATTTAGCTATATTCCAGGTCAGGCAACTTTGCTGCCTCAGAAAACGCTTTTT
>JAAXHV010000436.1 GCA_012270695.1 Gammaproteobacteria bacterium
AGGGTACGCAGACTTACCCCGAGCATGCCGGCAAACGCCGATTGTGACAGTTGTAACTTTGAGCGAATGGCTTTTGGTTCTGACGGCGCAGGCAGATGGGCCATGACTTGAGAGAAGATAAAATTGCCGGCATACATGATGCTGAACTCAGCGATTTTGTGCCAAATCAGGGCTTTGGCTGGTAAACTTGGGTTAATAGTTGTAACTATTTTCAAGAGATGAACATTAATTGCCAGAAACAATTCTTTTTTACGGCAGTCCTGCTGGTTGGTATCAACCTGTCAATTCCCGACGCCGTTTACGCTGCTGAATTTCAAATTGATTCAAACGAATTGAGCGGTCTCAGCTATCGATTGGTTGGTCCCATGCGCGGTGGGCGCGCTACCAGGGTGACCGGGATCAGTGGTGATCCGGCAACATATTATTTTGGTACTGCAGCCGGTGGTGTCTGGAAAACGACCGATGGCGGCATCACCTGGTTTCCAATTTTTGACGGCCAACCGGTGAGCGCTATCGGTGATATTGCCGTCGCGCCGTCCAACCCTGACATTATTTATGTCGCCACCGGTGACGCCAAGTCACGCGGCAATGATTCTCACGGTAACGGGGTATATAAATCCATTGATGCCGGTGCAACCTGGCAGCATGTTGGGCTGTCCGGGGTCAGACAGACAAGCCGCGTCATAGTCCACCCGGAAAATCCCGACGTCGTTCTGGTAGCCGCGCAAGGCGGGTATTACGGGCCTGGCAAGGATCGTGGCGTCTTTCGTAGCCGCGACGGAGGCAAGACCTGGAAAAAAGTCCTTTACGTCGATGAGCACACCGGCGCATACGATGTCGACTTCGTGCCGGGGAGTCCTGACAAACTCTATGCAACAACGTGGCAGATGCTGCGTAACCCCTACAGCCTTGTCAGCGGTGGCCCGGGCAGCGGCCTGTTTTATTCTTCTGACAGCGGCGACACCTGGAAAGAATTAAACGGAAACGGCTTGCCGGATGGCGTGCTGGGCAAAATTGGCGTGGCAATTTCACCGGCAGATCCCAGTCGCATATATGCGGTCATGGAAGCTGAAAAAGGCGGGCTTTATCGCTCCGATGATAATGGCATTAACTGGAAATACATAAATCCAAGTCGCTCACTCTGGCGACGCGCCTGGTTTTTTATGGACATCATTCCACATCCACTGGATCCCGACACGATTTTTGTCCTGAATATTGAACTCGAAAAATCAGTCGATGCCGGTGAGTCATTCACACCGATGAAAACCAATCATGTCGATCATCACGATTTGTGGATGGACCCTGGAAACCCCCAACGCATGATCAGTGGTAACGATGGCGGCGCCAATGTATCCGTCAATGGCGGGCTAAGCTGGGCCCGTTCCGATGACAACCAGCCTACCGGACAGTTTTACCGGGTAATTACCGATGAACGTTTTCCCTATTTTATTTACGGTGGACAACAGGACTGGGAGACAATCGCTATTGCCAGTCGCGGCAACTGGAATGGTATTGGTTACCGGGACTGGTATCCCGTAGGTGGTTGTGAAATGGGTTGGTCGGCGCCTGACAAGAGGACAAGTAACTATGTTTATGCCGGCTGTACGGATGGCGGTATCAGTCGTTACGACCGCAAAACCCAGCGCAACCAGTCAGTAGACCCATGGCCGCTGACCAATATCGGACACGGCGCCAAAGATGCCAGGTTCCGTTTTCAATGGACCTCTCCGATACTCGTCTCAAGTCACGACCCAAGCGTAATGTACAGCGGCGCCAACGTGCTGTTGAAATCCGAAAATGACGGCATGAACTGGGAGGTAATCAGTGGCGACCTGACGCGTGATGACAAAAGCAAACAACAGCCATCGGGCGGCTCAATCAGTAAAGACAATGTCGGCACTGAAGTATACGGAACCATCTATGCGCTGGCCGAATCGAGTCTTGAGAAAGAACTGCTATGGGTTGGTACGGACGATGGCCTGGTTTACGTTACCGAAACTGGCGGCAAGAAATGGAAGAATGTAACACCGCCTGAAAAGCTCATGCCCGAATGGAGTCGTATCAATTCCATCGAGGCATCCCACCACGACCCTGCCACCGCTTATCTTTCGATTCATCGCAGAGAGTGGAATGAATATCGTCCCTACGTGTTGAAAACAACTGATTATGGCGCTGGCTGGGAATTGATCACAAATGGTCTGCCCGAAGACACGATTGTTCGCGTCTTGCGCGAGGATTTGAAACGGGAGGGCTTGTTATTCCTCGGTACCGAGATGGGAATGTACTTCTCGCTGGATGGTGGTAATCAATGGCAATCCCTGCAGCTTAACCTGCCGGTCACTCCTGTTTATGATTTGACAATCAAGGACAATGATCTCGTTGTCGCAACACACGGCAGGGCCTTCTGGGTACTGGATGACATATCGCCGTTGCGCACACTGACGGCGAAGCTGGCTGCAAAGCCGTCCCACATTTTTTCACCCAGTCCCACTGTCAGGATCCGGGATGATTTTTCAGTTCCGGCTACACCGTCAGGCCAGAATCCTCCACCGGGTGCGGTGATTTACTACAACCTTGGAAAAATACCGGAGGACCCTGTGAGGATATCGATCATCGATAGCGCAGGTAACACGGTGCATGCCTTTTCTTCATCACCCGACGCCGCTGAATCGTTGGAAACTCACGCTTCGGTGGATATGGGCGCTTATTACAGCAGGTCATCTCCTGTTTCTGCAGAACCGGGACTGAATCGCTTTGTCTGGGATCTGCGTCACCGTGGCCCCACCGGAATAGCCGGCAGTGTGATCTTCTGGCATCCGCCGAAAACACCCCCGGTTGGACCGTTGGCCTTACCGGGCGAGTATAAAATTCGCATGGAAGTTGATGGCATCGTATCGACTGCAGCACTGACAATAACTGCCGATCCGCGTATTGCATTTCCGGTAGAGGAATTACGGAAACAATTTGATCTGCACCTCAAGGTACGCGACACACTCTCTGAAATCAGTGAATCGGTATTGAGCATTCGAAGAGTATACGATCAAATTGATCGCATTCATTCGAAATCCGAAAACAACAACGAGGCTAATAGCTTAAACATGGAGCTGAAAAAACTGCGGGACAATTTGATGGCTGTGGAATACGCGCTGACGGAACCTCGTATGCAAGGTCCATCGGATGCATTTCATTTTCCTGTCAGGCTGGATAACCAGTTAATCCTCCTCATCGGAACTATTGCCAATTCAGACAGAGCGCCGACCCGCCAGGCCTATGAAGTTTACGAGGTGCTTAAAGGCAGAGGAGATGAACAACTGAAGATGTTGAAGAAATATCTTGAGAGCGATGTTCCTGATCTCAATAAAAAGTTGAGGAAGGCCGGTCTGAGTCCGATTGACGATTCATAGTGCTGCCTGTCATACGCCGTCTGGTGTCGCTTAAAGCGCCGGCGGTGCTGCGCCACTTACTCACCCTCGGCTACGACAACCAGCTCCCAGGGATGGACCGGCAGGCTGATCACCCGGCTGGCTCCGCTAGCTGCCGATTGAAAAAAGCCTTTTCGCATTTTCGTGCAATACCTTGTTTGCGATCTCTTCACAATTGGACTGACTCCAGCCGTAATTAGACTTGTAATCTCTTAATATTTTCGCCAGAACCTGACGAACATTCCAGGCGCA
>JAAXHV010000437.1 GCA_012270695.1 Gammaproteobacteria bacterium
AAACCGGCGCCGCCCCTGGCATATCGGTGTGTTGTGGGATAAGGACCCGCGCATCGCGCAGCCCTTGCTGGGAAGACTCAGGCAGAAGCGGGAATTGATCGTCGGTAATAATGAACCTTATTCAGGTCACCATCCTGCCGACTATACTGTTGATCACCATGCTGAGGGCAGGGGACTCGCCAATATATCCCTTGAACTGCGGCAGGACCTGCTGCGCGATGAAGCCGGCGTTGAGCGCTGGACCACGATCCTGGTCGAAGCACTGACGGAAATACTGGCCGATGAGACGCTGTATCAATACCTGTCCGAATATGCGGGCTAAAATTGTCTGAGCGCCAGCATCGGTGGCGCGGATAGAACCTTGCGGGTTCCGGCCAAGCCGCCGCAGACGATGATCGATGTACACAACAGCGGTGTGATGAGCCAGACCCAGGGATTGATGGAAATATCGATTTTGAATACAAATTCAGCAAGCAGGATTTCCGCCACGGTAGCGTTCAAAGCCGCAATGATTCCGGAGATCAGCCCAAGCACGGCAAACTCCGCCATCAGGCCGGCCAGGACATGACTGCGTTCTGCCCCCAGGGTGGTTAACAGGGCGGCTTCATACCTGCGTTCATCGTGGGTTGTCTGCAGCGCAGCGAACAAAACGATGACGCCTGCCAGCAAGGTGAAGCCGGAGATAAACTCCACCGCCCGCACCACTTGTTCCATTATCAGTCGAACCTGTCCGAGAATGGCATCGACGTCGAATACGGTGATGCTGGGCCAGTTCTTTATGAGTTCGGTAAGCAGTCGCCGGTTTTCAGGAGGTAAATAAAAACTCGTAATGTACGTGGTGGGATAACTGTCCAGTGTGCCCGGGTTGGCGACGACAAAAAAATTGACGTTGAAAGTGTCCCAGTCTACCCACCTGGTGTTGGCAACCGTGCCGCTCACCAGCTTATCGGCAATCTTGAACTCCAGGCTGTCGCCCAGCGCAATCCCCAGGGTCTCAGCGAACTCGTCTTCGAAGGAAAACAGGTTGCCGGCGCCGGCATCCCACCACTCACCCGCGCTCAGGCGGTTGTCCTCCTGCAGTGTTTCCGCCACAGATAAATTGAAAGTGCGCCGGATAAAACGTCGTGCTTGCTCGTCCGCATAGTCATCGGGATTGACCGTCCGACCGTTGATGGCAGTCAGGCGGGCGCGCACCAGTGGATGCGTCTGCGTCACCAGTCCGGCCCGCTCCCTGATAAACTGCCTGACCTCGTGAGCCTCGTCCGGCTGGATGTTGATGAGGAAATAATTGGGGGTGCCGGCAGGCAAACGGTCGCGCCAGTTTGCCAGCAGATCGGTACGCATCAGCACCAGCAGCGTCAACACCATCACGCCGAGGCTGACGGCCAGGATCTGGGCCGTGCTCAACCCGCCCCGACGGACGATATTCGCAAGGCCGAAACGGGCGGCAAAACCCATTCCCAAACGCAGCCCATGCAGATAGCGAATAGCCAACCGGGTCGCCAGGAACGCCGATAACCCCGTCAGCGCCAGCCCGCAGAAACCATAGAAGAACAGCTTCTCGTTGCCCGATTGCCAAAGGGCCAACAGCAACAGACAGCCGATGGCAGCCAGGTAAATGCCGAGGTTGTTCAACGGCAGCGGCGTCAGGTCACGCTTCAACACCCGCAGGGGTGTGACGTTTTTCAGCCGCAAGATCTGTGGCATGGCAAAGCCGAGCGCAGTCAATACACCGGCTGACAGGCCGCTGACCAGCGGGGCGAGCGATGGCGCGGGCAATGGTCTTGACACCAGATCGCGCATCAGCACAGTCAGGCCCATCTGTCCGAGGTAGCCTATCCCACAGCCGATTGCGCTGCAGATCAGAGCCGTGATCAGCAACTGGACGGCATAGAGCTTGACAATCGTATCCGGGCCGGCGCCGAAGCAGCGCATGATGGCGCAATTATCATAGTGCCTGACGGCATAACGTTGCGCCGACAAAGCGACTGCCAGCCCGGCCAGGGCGATACTGACCAGGACGGCAAGCCCCAGGAATTGTTCGGATCGGTCCAGGGCGGTGCGCAGTTCAGGCCTGGCGTTACGTATTCCCCGTATATCGTATTCGGCATATTCATCGATCAGGGATCGAAATCCGGTTAAAGCCTGGTCGGTCCCGGCCAGCAACAGGCGGTATGTCACCCGGCTGCCAGGCAGGATGAGGCCGGTGGCTTCGAGGTCCGCAAGATTCATCAGCAATCTCGGCGCAATATTGAACATATCGCCCCCGCGATCGGGTTCATAAGTCAGGACTTTGGTCGTATCCAGGGTTATTGATCCCAGGTTGACCCGTCCGCCGACGCGCAAGCCCAGCAATTGAAACAGTCTTGGATCAAGCCACACGGTGCCGCGTCTCGGGATGGTGTTGCTGGTTGATCCCGCGGCAAACAACTCGTCGGAAATTTGCAATCGGCCCCTTAACGGGTAGCCGGTTTGTACAGCCTTGACCTCCGCCAGTACGAGTTTTTCGTCATGTACGACGACACTGCGGAAACTGACCGTAACTGCCGTCTTCAAGCCGAGGTCTGTGGCTTGCTCGATAAGTTCCTGTTTGAATGGTTCTGCCGAACTGATAACCAGGTCAGCCGCCAGCAGTTCGGTGGCCTGGATTTCCGTGAACTGGTTCACTCTGTCGGTGAAGAAGTCAACGGATGTCAGGCAGGCAACGGCAACTATGATGGCCAGGCCAAGCAGGCGCAGTTCTCCGGCCCGCCAGTCCCGTTTAAGTTGTGCAAGTGAGAATTTAAGCAGGAACATTCTTCTTCCAAGCGAACTGGTGCAATATCCGGGTTATATTATTTTGCCGCCGGCCAGAACCAACTTGTTGGAACAATGCTCGGCCAGATTTGTATCATGGGTAACCAGGACCAGGGTAGTGCCGCGCTCCGAATTCAGTCGAAACAGCAATTCCACAACCTGCGCCGCGGTTTCCTGATCCAGGTTGCCGGTCAGCTCATCGGCAAACAGCAGCAGCGGCTTACCGGCAAAGGCCCTGGCGATGGCGACCCGTTGTTGTTCGCCGCCGGATAACTGGTTCGGATAGTGGGCCGTACGGGCTGACAACCCGACCTCATCCAGTTGTTCCAGCGCCGTATCCCTGGCAGCGCCGTTCCCTGCCAGTTCCAGCGGCAGCATGACGTTTTCCAGGGCGGTCAAACCCGGCAATAACTGGAATGATTGAAATACGAAACCAACCTGCCGGTTACGTAACTTCGCCCTGCCGGCTTCATCCAGTGCGGTCAGTTCTGTGTTATCCAGGATGACCCTGCCGCTGGTCGGCAGATCCAGCCCTGCCAGTATCCCGATGAGTGTGGACTTCCCGGAACCGGATACGCCTGTTATCGCCAGACTTTCTCCATATTTGATTTTCAGGCTGATATTATCCAGGATAGTCAGACTGCCTGCGGGGCCGACGACCCGTTTGCTCAGGTGTTCCGCCCGGATTATAAAATTTGAGGCTTGCTCCATGTTCAGGTCTGTTATTTTTACGCTAAGTTTATTTATATCATTATCTGCTACCGGCTCGGATAAAATTATCCTGGTACTGGGAAACAGCTTAAGCGCCAGCCACGGTATAGCCCCGGAGGCGGGTTGGGTGTTTCAGTTACGCGATCGCCTGACCAGTGAAGGCTACTGGTATAAGGTCATTAATGCCAGTATCAGCGGTGAAACCACGCACGGCGCAAATAGTCGTCTTGATGGTATTTTAAAGGAGATTACACCGGATATCACCATCGTTGAACTGGGCGGTAATGATGGGCTGAGGGGGTTCCCGCCGACGGAAATCAGGGATAACCTGTTGCAGATTATTGAAAAAATCTCTTCTTCGGGTAGCAGGATACTCCTGGTGGAAATGCTCCTGCCACCGAACTATGGCGAAGCGTACATAGAGAAATTTGTAGCCGTATATAAACGACTGGGCTCACGGGATAACGTGATTTTATCGAAATTTATCCTGGATAATATTGCCGACAATCCCAATTTGATGCAGAGTGACGGTATTCACCCAAAAGCAGAAGCACAGGAAATGATGCTGGATAACCTATGGCCCGACCTCTTTCCGCTGTTGGATAAGGACGTTGCACAATGAATTATTGCAGCCTATGCGGCTCACAAGTCGTGCAAAGAATTCCACCTGATGACGATCGGTTGCGCTACGTATGCGACTCCTGTAATGCAATTCACTATCAAAACCCGAAGATAGTTGCGGGGTGCATTCCCGTGTGGCAGGATAAAGTGCTGTTGTGCAAACGGGCGATTGAACCCCGCTACGGTTATTGGACCTTGCCTGCGGGCTTCATGGAACTGGGCGAAACCTCTCAGGCAGCCGCGTTGAGGGAGACCTTCGAAGAGGCCAATGCCAGGGTGGAGATAGTCAATCTGTTTGCAGTGTTCAACCTGCCCCACGTCAACCAGGTTTACCTGATGTTCAACTCCAACCTCATGGATCTGAATTTCTCCGCCGGCGCTGAGAGCCAGGAAGTGGGGCTGTTTTCCCGGGACGAAATTCCATGGGAACAGCTTGCGTTCACCACGATACGTTACTCACTGGAATTTTTCTTTGAAGACCAGAAAAACAATTCTCACCGGCTGCACACGGGGGATATTATCCGCAACAACACAGGACACGAATTCCTGACCGGGCCGGAAACCCGGTATTGAGAGTCAGAAGCAACAGCAGGGCAAATGAGTAAAAAAGAGTCGACTCGGAACTCCGCGATGCTTATACTCTACGTTGTAGTGAATAAAGATCCTTGAAGTAATCAGAAAACAGGGAGAGTAAAAAATGGCCGTTAATTTTGGTGAAGCGATGTCTAATGAAGTCGCAGAGTTGAAAACCAGTATCAAATACCATGATTGGTTTCTGGGTTTTGTTGTTGTCGTAGGCATATCACTAACCGTTTATCTTGTTGACTCTATGAATGCCCTGAATGACGGGCTACATGGGGTACGCTTGGAAGTGCGAGAGATACGCCAGGAGCTACAAGCAGTGCACCTGAAAATTGACAGTTTAGAAAGGAAGGTGGACGGATTAGAAAGGAAGGTGGACGGATTGGAAAGGAAGATGGACGAATATCATGGCAGGGGCAACGATCCGAATCTTTAATTCGGGAATAAACTACAGGATAACCGCACCCGTCTTTGGAGTGCCGACTTCACATTCGTCTTTTTCGGTCTGGGCTTTCCAGAGATTCCATGATCAACATATCGCAAGCTCTGACCGTGGATAAATCCTTCCTGACTTGATGATAAAACCGCACGGTTCCGATGAACTGCAGCCGTTGTTCGTCGGAGATGAAGAGAAACGCCGAGCACTGCTGGAGGAGGCGGAGACCCTGCCGCAATTGTTGCTCAACTCGGCTGCTGCGGCCAATGCGGTGATGCTGGGCGCCGGTTATTTTTCACCGTTGCCGGGTTTTATGAATGCTGCCGACGCAATCAGTGTCGCGCAAGAGATGCGCACCGCTGCCGGCCTGTTCTGGCCGGTGCCGTGCCTGAACCTGTGTTCCGATGTTTCTGCGATCAAATCTGCGGAGCGTATAGCATTACGCGACCCGAACCTATCCGGTCAGCCTGTACTCGCCATACAGGACGTGAACTCGGTAGACACGCTTGCAGATGAGCAGGTGACGCTGATCACCGAAAAAGTCTTCGGCACCCTGGGTCGGGACCACCCCGGTGTGGCAACATTTACCGCATCCGGAAACCGGCTCGTGGCAGGTCCCATACAGGTGCTCAACTACAGTTACTTCGAGCGGGATTTTCCTGCGACGTTCAGGAC
>JAAXHV010000438.1 GCA_012270695.1 Gammaproteobacteria bacterium
TGCAATGTGCGACCTGACCCCATTCCACACTCAGAAACGGTAGCGGGCGGTTACGCCGACGCGCCGCTCTTCGGGCAGCGTTACGCCGATCGCCCGGTTAAAGGGGTTGAAGGTCAGGTTTCTCGCCTGCACATAGCGGATCAACTGGGTGGGGTCATCGTTTTCAAACACGTTATCTACCCAGACTTCAATATCAAAACTGCCGTTCCTTACACCACCACGCAGGTTGACTATCTCCCTGTTGCCGGTATGGGCAAGGTTATAGACCTGGGCATAGCGTTTTGAGTTGTAGTTGAAGTCGCCGCGCAGAAACCAGGACCAGGTATCAGTCATATTGCCATGCAAGGTATTGGACAGGTTAAGCTGGTGCCTGGATGATTGCGGTAACTGTTTATCGGTGATGATCACGTCACCGCTTGCCGAGTAGCCGTTAATCAACGCAGCTTCGCGGAACGCTGAGCCCGCGCTCGCGCCGGCATCGACTGACTGGATAAACTCGTCTATCTCACTGTCGGTCCAGGCATAACCCAGGCGCACGTCCCAGAAATCTGTCAGACGCATGGCAAGATCAAGTTCGATCCCGTTTATGCTGGCTTTACCTACGTTTTCCAGGATGGAAAAAGTGCGCGGCTGGCCGTTGACGGTGGCGGCCCGGGTGGAAGTGAGTTGTAAATCATCCCAGTCGATATGGTAGACCGCGGCATTCGCGATGATACGGTTTTGCATCCACGCGGATTTTATCCCGAGTTCAAAGTTCCAGGCCGTTTCCTCATCTACTTCCAGGTCAGCCGCCGGTACGCCTTGATCGCTGTTCAATGTGCCGGGCTTGTTACCCTTGGCAATATTGGCATAGACAAGCAACCGGTCCGTTGCCTTATATTTTACCGAAACCTTGGGCAGAAAGGCATTGAATGAACCCTCGACACTGGCGTCTGCCCCTGCCGGGGTGATTTCAAAATCATCCTCGTTATAGCGGAACTCGGCGCCAACGCTCAGTTTTTCCGTGAAGTCGAACTCCAGTGAACCGAATACCGACCAACTCTCTATTTCTTCCCGGCCATTATCCCTGGGTGTTGCGCCCTCATAAAACGCGCTGGTAGAGATAACGGCAGGCACGAAAAACGGGTTGAAGGGTGAGAATACCGGGACACCACTTGCGGAGACTGAAGTGGTGGTATCGAAAGAGGTGATCTGGGTCTCTTCAAAGTCGGATTCATAGTAATAAAAACCGACCATGTAACGCATTGCAGCCCCGGCGTCATAACTCAACCTGACTTCCTGGGAAAAATCATCGAATTCGCTCCGCACGTCCGTGATAAAGCCTACTCTGGAGACGACACTCGGGGGAGCGCCGAAAGGCTGGACGAAGAACGGGCTGCCTATACCGACAACCGGGAAACGGGTATCGCCACCGCCGAAAGTACGGTCAGTGCGGGCATCGGTCTCAACATCGTTGTAACCGGTCACCGAGGTGAACGTGAATGCGTCGGTGAGATCAAAATCGAGTTTCACCCCCAGGCGCAAGCTTTCACGCTCCACGCCCATGTCATCAAAAAAGCTGGTCTCCAGGTTGGTGTCGTTACCTCCGCCGCTTGCCTCAAGCACGTCATCGACGTCGACGCGGCCGCAGTAATAGCCGCTGCCGTTGTAACCGGCGGAAGTAACAAGCAGGGCACTGGCTTCCGGGGTGCCGGCCGGTGGCGCCGGTTGGGTGAGCGTTCCCCCCCTGACAACCTGGTAGCAATTATTGAAACTGGACGGCTGCATGGCGATGGCATAATGATCATCGTCGGTATCTTCATAAATCATGTGCCCGGTCAGGCTGACCCGTTCAGTGGGGGTAAGGGACAGAACGGCGGCAACGCTGGTTGACTCCTCACCGCCTACCTCATCGCTGACAGCCGGTGTACCCAAGGCGTTACCCGGGTAGTTGTTATCATATTCGCCGTCGCGCTCGTAGTGGCTGGCGGTCACTGCAATTCCCATTGCATCGCTTACCGGTCCGCTGGCGTGGAGGTCGACGCGTACCTGATCTCTTTCCGCGTATTCGGCTTGGATCTCGCCCTGGAATTCATCCCCGGGCTTTTTCAGCACGTAATTCACGGCCCCGGCCAGGGTGGAACGGCCATACAGGGCGCTCTGGGGGCCTTTTACGACTTCGACCCGTTCCAGCGCGGCCAAGGGTACGGAAGCGTTACCCGCCTCGACGATGATGCCGTCTATGAACAGGCCGGCATTGGCGCGGCCCAGAATGTTGGACTGGCCTCGAATGGATGGTCGGAAATCCTGCCGGCCGAAGGCCTGGGCGAAATCGAAACCCGGGGTGAAATCGGCAATATCCTGCAGGGAAGTGATCCCCCGTTCCTCCAATGCTGCTTCAGTAAATGCGCTCACCGTCAGGGGAATATCCTGCAGGTTTTCCTCGCGTTTCCTGGCGGTCACCAGGATCTCCTCTATGGTATCTTGTGCGTAAATCGTCAGCGGGAACAAAGAAGTCAGTGCAAAGACGATACTGAACAACAGGCCTCCCAAACGGACGTCGTATCGAAATGAACAGTTCCTGGACATGTTGGCTACCCCTCTCCCTAAATAAGCGTTATGTGCGCATGAATTAATGTTTGTAGGAATGTTATATCTTTATATCATTTAAGAATAGTATCTCAACGAATCAAAGTCAATTTTTTGACAAATAACAGTATTATATCGTCGCGTATTGCGGGGATTCGGACGAGATCATATTCAGGACCCCCCTGGACAGGCGGTAGATCGCCTCACCTGCTCCCCTGTCGCCGGACTTCACGGCCGCCTCCATGCCGGAGGCAGAGGGTTCTGTGTGGGCGCCGATGAAATGCAACAAACCTTCCGGCCGGCTTACGGCCTGACTGAATTGACCGACCCCACCCGCCGGGTAATGTGAAAACGCACCGTAGGAAAAAGGATTATTACCCCAGGATATGACGCGTTCCACCTCCAGTTGAGATTTTGCCTGAGGTCTCGCCCGCTCCAGCAGTGACACGATATGTTTGCCGAGTTCTCCGTCCGGCATGCTGTTAAGTCGTTGAGCCGCCGACCCCTGGACCCAGGCGCGTAATCTTATCACTTCGCCCTGTTTATCGGTTTGTGTGAAGATCCTGCCCAGGTCCGTATCGGTCCACATGTTCGGACTCAGACCGTCGGCAAGCCAGAACGGGCTTTTCGGCTTCATCAACACGTGTGTTACCGGGGTATATCCCATGCGCCTGATTGCCTGTTGTTTCGGCTGGGATAAAGGCGCTTGTATATCCAGCCGCCGCAACACGCTGAAGGGGATGGCAACCAGGCAAAGTTGACAGGTAAACCTGTCGGCATCCGCGGTTAGCAGTTGTATCTTCGAAGTTGTCGTGTTGATGGCGGTGACCTGCTTACCCATCATTACGGCAGCATCGATCGAGGCGTACATGGCATCCGGCAAGCGTTGGGTGCCGCCGCCGATGTCCTGCGGCGCGCCGGCGGCCTGCAGTACCGCGAGTTTGCGCAGCAGGTCCAGGGCAGACAGTGTCTCGATACTCTCGCCGTTGAGGTTGGCATCGACCAGTCTTAAGGCCTCTTCATCGGCCCCCAGTTGTTTCAGGTATGCTTGCAACGGGATATCCATGGCGCTGTTTTCGGGTTTCCACCAATCCAGCGGGTCGGTCAGGAAGCTGCCGTTGCGCAGCAGCTTCGGCAACAACCGGTAAGGCGGGGTAGCTTTCAGGGTTTCCGGGAGCAGGTTGCCGGCGCTGGCAGGCCAGTTTTCAGGGGCGCTCAGGTGGCCATTGACCAGCAGGGTCATACCGGGCGCGCCGGGCCTGATATTCATCGTCGTTATGTTTAACTCAGCCAGCGCCTGGTTGAGCGCCTGGTAATTTGTCCCGACCTGGGTGCCGCCGGCTTCAGGCCGTCCGGGCAGGTCATCGAGTGTGTAAACCCGGCCGCCGACCCGCCGTGACCCCTCCAGCAGTAAAAAATCCACGCCGTGTTTTTGTAACAGACACCCTGCGCGTAATCCGGCCAGACCGGCTCCGACAATGATTACATCGTAGTGTTTTCGTTCAGCAAAAACCGGGCGACAGAGTGTGCCCAGGGCGGCGATGCTACCCGTCTGTAACAGCCTGCGGCGCGTGATTGCAACGGAAGTCAAGGGCTCACCCTGTTTTTATTCCCTGTGTTAACCCGGATTTCCATTACCAGATGATGCGATGATTGCGCCGGATTTCTCACCCATCTCTTTGATCTTCCGCTCATCCAGGTTGTAGGGCAAAAGGAATATATAACTCAACAGTGCCATGACCGCGGGCAGGACACCCATACAAAGGTATATGGCGACAAGCGCGCTGTCAGGTTGCTCGGCATAGCCTGTTGTGGAAGATTGATAACCCATGAAACCAAGGGTGAAAGAAGCCAGCGCGCCGCCGAACGCGAACGCGAGTTTTTCAGCGGTGGTGTAGATGCCGGCAAAAACGCCCTCGCGGTTCAATCCGGAACGGGCATGGTCGTAACCGATGGTGTCCGGCAGCATCGCCTGGCCCATCATCAGCATGGCCCCGCCGCTCAGGCCCAACAGCGCGCCGCGCAACAGTACCAGCGAAGTCGTTTCTTCCGAGCCGGAAAACAGCCAGGTCAGCATGGTGAGAGCGTAGAACAGCGAAGAGAAAATAAAGATCGCGCGCTTGTCATACCGGTACCCCGCATAGAGGCACAGTGGGGGTGCAAGCAACAGGCAGATACTCGCAATCAGCCCGTACAAGCCCAGGAAAGCGTAACCTTTCCCAAGCACGTGTACGATAAAATACACGAGCGCGGCCTGGTTAATCGCCAGCCCGGCGAGCTGGGCAAACTTCACGCCTATCAACAACAAAAACGGTTTGTTGGCGGCGATCAGTCTTACGCGTTGCGAAAAGCCGAGGTCGCTGTTTCGTTCCGGGATGGTCTGTTTCGCATTCCTGGTCATGAAAAAGCAGGCAAATGAGGTAATAAGGATGATGAGCGCATAGATCGTTGCCATGGACTCATGCCCCTGTTTCCCGCCACCCAGACTGCCGATTAACATTGGCGCGACAGACAAGCCGGCGATAGTTCCGAAACCGATGGCGTAGACGCGGAAGGAAACCAGGTGGGAGCGGGCATGGTAGTCGGAGGTCATTTCCGCGGGCATGGCCATGTATGGCACGTTAAAAATGGTATAGCCGGTGGAATAAAGCAGCATCAGCAACACCAGTAACAATACGGTATGGTTGCCGCCAGCCGCCGGGGACACGTGAAAAAGACCGAAGAATGCCATGGCGGCGAGCGCCCCGCCAAGCAACAGGTAAGGCCTGCGCCGGCCCCAGCGGCTGCGGGTGTGGTCGGAGATGATCCCCATCACCGGATCAGTCACCGCATCATAGATTTTGGCGCCCAGGTAAATGTATCCCCAAGTGATGGCCAGTACGCCCAGGTAGTCGGTGGCAAAACGCTGCATCAAGATGTTCAAGGTATTGAACATGATGGATATGCCCAGCGTACCCAGCCCCCAGCCGATACAAAGAGACAGGGGCAAACGGTTTATTCTTCTGTCGTCATTGTCGCCCATCTGCTGTTTACGCGGGTTTATAGCCCGTCACGGCATACCAACTGAACGAGCCGTCTGACTGCTTCAGGTTATCGATATCGATATGTTCCCGCTCAAACCCGGCCTGCATCATCATCTCCTCGCAATCGAAACGAGCGTATTCCAGCCAGTGTGGTTCGGCGTTAAACCACTGGTCGTAAGCGTATTCCGCCTGGAGAAACGTATCCATCCCGGCGAACCGGAGAGGTATGTCCTGGTGAATGCAGATACCTCCCGGTCTCAGCAGACGCCGGCTTTCGGCGAACATTTGCTGCCTGGTCTGATCCGCCATCTCGTGCATGGCATTGTGCGAGACAACCAGGTCGAAACTGCCGTCAGGGAAGGCCATGTCAACGGCATTCATCTGGTGGAAATGAACGGCTGCGCCCATTGCCTCGGCCCTGGCGTGGGCATACCTGAGCATACCCGCTGAAACATCGATTGCGTGAATTTCAGCATGGGGGTACGCCTCGGCATAAGGCACTGAAGACGCCCCGGCGGAACAACCGATGTCCAGGATCATTTCAGGAGTGAAGCCGGGATAGCGCTCCTCGATGCAGCGCATGATTATTTCTGCCTTGCTTTCTCGGGTGCCGATATTCTGGCCCTGTGAGTACAACGCGCCGCCGGCCTCATACAATGCGCCTGCCAGGACATCCCGGTCTGTCTCGTTGCGAAAGTAACCACCGGGTTGCAGGTGTACATCCACCGCGCATAACGATCCCGGTATTTCGACATCCGGGTTCAAAGTCAATGTCCCTGTTTTGTCTTTTCTGGATGCATAGTATTGATATTTGTCAGACAAGGTTTCTGCATTTCGCTCGATAGGCGAACGGATAGATTGCCACATCATTTGCTGGGCTATCCGTCTGATACAGCAGATCGCCTGGTATTTTTCGTTTTGGTACAGGCCGTCGCTGATTTCTCTGACCGTTTCGTTTTCCCTGGTTTTGATTTCGCGTTCATATAACTCCCTGATCTGTGGCCGGAAGGATTGCTGTTGCTTCTTGAGGGCAAGCACGAACCCCTGCCGCGCGGCGTTATCTGCGTCCGCTACAGTCAATAAATCATGGTTCGGATTTCTTGCCATCGCGATAATTGTTAAGGAAGCTCTTACCAGTTCAAATTTACTACAGGTATCCTCCTGACGTCCCGATCAGTCCCTGCTTTGGAGTAGTTTAGCGCAACTTTTGGCGTAGAGGCGCAAAGTGACTGGAACCAGCAGCAACACTGGCAGGCCGTAGACCAGGGGCAGCAGGGCCAGGGAATATTTCAGGTTCTGCTCACCGAAAACCTGGTCGGTGAGAATACCTACGGTAGTCGGCCCCAGCAGCAGCCCTGTGAGGCTGATGGCCATGTAATAGAATGCAACGACCTGGGCGCGGATTTCGCCGGGTGTCAAGTTCAATAAGGCGGTCACTCCTGTTGCGGTAATCATGGCCAGTCCCACCGCGTTGGCGGCGAACATCAGCATCGCTGTTGTACCGCTGGGCATCAGCGGGGCGATAACGCCGGTGATTACCATGATGAAAGCGCCGATGACGGCAATACGCAAGGCGGCATCGGTAACCCCCCGGTTATACCAACGGTCACACAGCCAACCGGAGAGATTCACTGTCGCCGGTCCTATCACCAGTAGTACGATACCGTTCACAAGGGCGTATTTCGACGCCTCCCAGCCCCAGGTGCGCATGAACAGGGCGGCGCACCAGCCCTGGCTGTAGGCGATTGTGGTCATCAGGCAGAAGATAGACAGGAAGCTGCCAAAGGTTTTCCACCTGACCAGGATGAATTTCAAGGTATCCAGCAACGAGGCATTGCCTAATCCTTTGGAGCTACCCATTTCCTGTCTCGTCGGTTCGCGCAGAATGAAAAACAACAGGGCCAGAAAAAAACCCGGCAAGCCTACCGCGATAAAGGCGAGTTGCCAGGCAGAGACAGGCCCGACCAGGGGCAGGCTGACACCGGGGTTGGATTTCGCCCATACCAGTACCGTAGCGCTGAATAGTGAAGCCAGGGCAGCTCCGATTGAAACCGCCATGGTATAGAAGGCAATGGGCTTGGCGCGGCGCTCCCTGGGGAAACTGTCTGAGATCATGGAGATAGCACAGGGGCTGAGAGCCGCTTCGCCGATGCCTACACTCATGCGGGCGATAAACATCTGGAAGAAATTTTTTACCAGACCCGAGGCGACCGTTGCGGCAGACCATATCGTGATACCAGCGGCAACAATCCAGCTACGTCTTTTACGATCCGCCAGCCAGCCCAGGGGCAGTCCCATGGTGGCGTAGAAGATGGCAAAAGCCGGCCCCAGCAGCAGACCGAGCTGCGTATCCGTCAGCTCAAGGTCTGCTTTTATCGGTTCCACCAGCAGGCCAAGCATGAACCTGTCGATAAAAGAACAGATATATGCCAGGGTGAGCAGGATAACCATGTACCAGGCGTAGCCGGCAGCAGGATAGCCGCTTCGGGCGCTGCTCCGGCTGCCAGTCTCAGGGGGGTTATTCATCGTTACGCGTCAGTCCGGGAACCAGCGCACGTTCAGACCCGCCTGTTACCTGCTTAACCACTGGTTGGCTTCGATAAAATAACCGTTCGGGTCAAAAAAGCTCATGCACAGCAGCCTGAATACCCCGCCGCCGGGCTTGGGGTATTCACTGACGTGGGGTTCGCTTTGAATGTAGACCCCGGGCACCTCAAGCAGTTTTTTATGCACCGCCTCGGCATCCTCCACGTTCATCACGAAAACGGTGTCTCCGACGCCCAGTCGTTTCGGGTAATCGCCCGGTTCGGGTAACGGCGGGTCCAGGTATTGCAGTATGCCAAGCATGCCGATATAAGGATCATTCGCCTGGAGAATGACCAGACGGACTTGTCCACCCGCTTCACCCGCCGGCACACCGACTCCGGAAATGGTCATTTCCTTGTCATAGTAGATTTCCATGTCCAGTATATCGCGATAGATTTTCAAAGGTGTTTCGATCTCGTTCACCAGCATGGTAGCCCGGCGAAAATCGGTAGGAAT
The DNA here is from genome assembly GCA_012270695.1 of Gammaproteobacteria bacterium. Taxonomy (GTDB): domain Bacteria; phylum Pseudomonadota; class Gammaproteobacteria; order Eutrophobiales; family Eutrophobiaceae; genus JAAXHV01. The sequence goes on from JAAXHV010000438.1 coordinate 8,634, forward strand.
TTTACTCATGGCTGATCACCTCTTCAGTTAAGGAACCTCTGGTTAAGTCAGGGGTTCCTGTGATAAAAGTTTCACTCAGCGACCTTGACTATCGCCTTGCCGAAGTTTTCGCCACGCATGAGCCGGCAGAATAACCCGGGCGCGGCGGCAAGATCTTCCACGCAGTCTTCCTTGTAACGTATCTCTCCTTGTTTCAGCCACTGACTGACCCGTTGTTCAAACTCAGGGCGCAGGTCTTCATGGTCATAGACGACCAGACCGCGCACGGTAGCCCTGGCTTTGATAATGAAGGCAGGATTGGGTCCGGGGGGCATTTCGCTCATATTATATTGCGCAATCAGCCCGCACAGGATGACCCTCGCGCCTGT
>JAAXHV010000439.1 GCA_012270695.1 Gammaproteobacteria bacterium
CGGCCAGATAACCCGCCAGCAAATTCCATTCACCCTCATTTTTGCAACCCTGAAGCAATTCCAACTGGTTGAACCGAGTCAATACAACCTCTTCATCTTTCATCATTTCCCTTACGCTGGTTTCTTCCTTCCCGGTCTTGTCCCGGAACAATGCTATCCAGATCGAGGTATCAATCAGCAGCATGACTCATTTCCCTGAGCTTTTTATGGTCAAAATCATCCCGGAATTCTATTTTGCCGGCCAGTTCCAGTAAATTCTTTTTTTTGCGCCTGTGTATCAATTCCTTAAGCGCAACCCGAATCAACTCCCGTTTGGTGCGGATACCGGTGAGGGCAAATGCTTCCCGTACCAGTTCTTCGTCCAGAACAATGTTGGTTCGCATCTTGAGTTTACCTATAAGGTGTATGGAAATGTGTATTATACACCCATGCTTTATCACTGCAAGCAACAGAAACCCCTGGTATCTCCCCATTTTTTCTCGCCCAAACCACAGCGCATGGGCATCGGCAAACAGGTATAGATGTGCGCTAATCCCCGCCGCCGCGCAGAACCGGACCTGGTGTTGTTGCGACGGGGGCGGTGCTGGAGCTTCGAGTTCAAATGTAACGTCGCGCCACGCACAATGAAATATCTGTAGTTATTGCCGACTTTTCATGGTAGTATGGAGAACATGATTGTCCGGTCCAAGCATACCAGAGAAATTATCAGACGACTCCGGAACTTCGAGGTCGTCGCTATCCTGGGGCCGCGACAGATCGGTAAAACCACCCTGGCAAAGCAGGTGGCCGAACGCTACCACACTCAGACTCATCACTTTGACCTGGAAGACCCCACGGTTCTTTCCCGGCTTGAGGGAGATCCAAAACTCACGCTGCAAAACCTGAAAGGGTTGGTCATTATTGATGAAATACAGCGCCTGCCCAACCTTTTCCCATTGCTTCGAGTGCTATCTGACCGCAGGCCGAGGCCGGCGCGTTTCCTGGTTCTGGGCAGTGCGTCTCCGAACCTGTTGAGACAGTCCTCCGAGTCCCTTGCAGGCCGCATCAACTACTATGAACTGGGCGGCCTGGGACTGGATGAAGTAGGAAATAACCGGCTTGACCGGCGCTGGCTTCGCGGCGGTTTTCCAAGCGCCTACCTGTCCAGGTCAAACCGTGACTGCTTTGAATGGCTGGAGAGCTTTACCCGGACTTTCATCGAACGCGACCTGGCTCAACTCGGTGTTCAAACTCCGGGAACAACCCTGCGACGCTTCTGGGCGATGCTGGCGCACCGGCATGGCCAGGTCTGGAACTCATCGGAGTTTGCGCGTTCTTTCGGCGTGGCCGATACGACTGTGCGTCGCTATCTTGATGTTCTTACCGACGCGCTGGTCGTCAGGCAACTGGCGCCGTGGTTTGCGAACCTGAAAAAGCGCCAGGTCAAGGCGCCAAAAGTTTATATAAGGGATGCGGGATGGTACATTCCCTGCTCGGTATCAGTGATGCCGGGACCCTGGACGCACATCCTGCACGGGGCAGCACCTGGGAAGGTCTGCTACTAGAACTGGTTATGGAGCAACTGAGTGGCATTGGCCGGGAATTCTATTACTGGCGTACCCACACCGGCGCGGAACTCGACCTGTTCATTCCATCAGGAAGGGAGAGGCTGGGCGTCGAGATTAAGTTATCCTCTGCACCGGCAATCACTCCCTCAATGCGTCATGCTATAACAGACCTCGAACTGACGGAATTGCTCGTGGTACATGCAGGCGAGGAATCCTACCCCCTGAGCGAGAAAATACGAGCGGTGTCAGCCAGGCGCCTGTTGACGGATTTGTAGAAGATCCGTCACTATGATAACCCTACCCCCGAAATCTGCCATACGGGTTCAAGCCCCGGTTGCGTTGTGAACGGAAATTCAGCACGGCACCCCGGCGATGCGACCGCCGTCGACTACCATGCAATGACCGTGTACGTAGCTGGCCAGTTCCGATACCAGGAACAGGACCACGTTGGCGATCTCTTCCGGTTCGGCGATGCGCCCCAGGGGGATTCCTGCTTTGGCTTCCTTGAGGAACTCAGGATCAGACCAGTATTCCTCGATTAACGGAGTCCTGACCCAGCCTGGGGCGATGGCGTTGACGCGCACGCCTGTTTCAGCCAGTTCCTTGGCCAGGTAGGCGGTGAGCTTGGTCAGGCTCATCTTGGAAATGCCGTAAGGCCCTTCATCCGCGATCACGTCAAACGCACTGTCCGATGCGATGGTGACGATATTGCCGCCGCCTTGCTTGACCATCAGCGGCCCCAGGCGCTGACACAGACGGAGGCAACTTTTGAAATTCACAGTCTGTACAAGGTCCCAGTCTGCTTCACTGATTTCAAGCAACGGTTGAGGATAAGTGTGAATTGCGGCGACGTTGACCAGTATATCGATGGCGTCGGCTTCATCGATTGCGCGGTCAACCAGCTTATCTACTTCAGAAGAATCTGCCAGGTCGGCATGAACGGGCAACACGGTATCACCGTTTTCAAGAATTAGTTGCCGCGTCTCCTCCAACCTGTCAGAGGCAGCCGGCCGGTCAGTCGCAACTACCCTGGCGCCATAGCCCGCCAGTGTGATCGCAACAGCCCTGCCGATACCACCGGCGGCGCCGGTGACCAGGGCAACTTTGGCCTCCTGGGAAAGGGGGTTGACGGAACTGTTCATCTATTGTTCAGGCACGGCAAAAATGCCATCCGCAAAGGCCTGTGTGATCTCACCATAGGGCGCGCAGACAGACATCTTCAGGGGATTGTCCTGGGAACAGTTGTACACGGTCTTGGAATGGGAATAATTGTCAAATCCCTGGGGGCCACCATGGCACCCGATACCGCTGGACCCAATCCCGCCGAAGGGTGCGGTTGGTTCCGCTGCCTGAAAACCAAAGACATTGATGCCAGCGCCACCTGAAACAATACGGCGCTTGAATTGCTCGACCATTTCCGGCTCACGGGCCATGGTCACCAGGTAAGACGCCAGGGGTCGCTCGCGGCTGTTAATATAGGCATAGGCCTCGTCCAGGGTGTTGTAGGTCCTCACGGGCGTAACAGGACCAAAGGTTTCTTCGCGCATGACTTCCAGGTCATCTGAAGGGTTCACCACCAGATACATCGGGATTTGGCGTCGTTCACGGTCCGGTTCTTCATCACTGAGGTTAATCACCTGGACGCCGTTGTTCCTCGCTTCTTCGAGGGATTTGATTATACGGTCATAATGGCGTTCATTGATGATACCGGTTACATCAGGATGACCGATATAGGTGGGATAGGCTTCCTTCCATACCTTCCTGGCCAGTTCCAGCCAGGTATCCAGCGAGCCTTCAGGTACCAGGGCATAGTCGGGAGATGTACAAATTTGACCGTTCTTGCAGAACTTGAAGCTCAGGTATTCCTTGATCAGTTGCTCGTCGACTCCGTCTTCAAGGAAAATAGTCGGGTTCTTGCCGCCCAGTTCCAGAGTCACAGGAGTCAGGTTTTTTGCCGCCGCCTGCATGACCAGCCGTCCGACATTGGTATTCCCCGTATAGGTCAGGTGGTCCCAACGTAATTGGGAGAAATATTCGGAAAATTCAACATCGCCGATAACTACGGCCAACACGTCTTCCGCAAAATACTTACCGACACTCTCCCGGATAAGGTCTGCGGTTACCGGGGCCAGTTCAGACATCTTTACGATAACGCGGTTTCCAGCCGCCAGCATGTCAACGACCATGACCAGGGAACATTCAATGGGAAAATTCCAGGGCGCTATATTACCCATCACGCCTTTGGGTTGTTTTACGACTTCACAACGTGATGACCCATGAACTACATCCAGCAAAGGCCGTTCTTCCGGGGCCATCCATTCCCGCAAATGAACCATGGCATTGCGGCAACGGCCCAGTACCCCACCGGTTTCAAACAGGTCGGTAATCAACTCCGGGTGAGAGTCAAAGTCCTGGCCCAGCGCATCACGGATGGGCTGACGCAAGTCAACCATCATCTTCTCCATGGCTTGCAGCCATTCCATACGTTGTTCATAGGAAGGATTGCTGTCGGCAAGGAAGGCAGCTTTTTGTTTTTCAAACAGTCTGTCCAGTTCCGCTTTGCTCGTGTCTTTCATTTCGGGGTCCTCTATGCGGTTTCATTATATTAATGATGAAAAATCATACTTATTCAGGACAAGATTTACTTTCTCTATTATCTCATCTATATCCTCATGGGTGTGAGCAAACGAGAGGTATATGTGACCGGATGTCGGTAGCGTCAATATCACACCTTCATTGATCAATGCGAGGAAAAAAAGCGAGAGTACTTCCGGATCCAGTCCGATGTAATTTTCAAAAGTCGGTTTTTCAGCGGACAGGAATATCTGCAACATGGGACCAAGCTGGTTGACATGACAGGGAACGTCATGTGCGCGAAACGCTTGGCGAATACCCTGTGCCAGCCTTTCGCCGATGTCAAACAAGTGACCGTATTGATCGTCCGCATCCAGATTACGATAGGCATTGATTGCGCCGATTGACGCGGCGATCGCGGCGGTGCTGTCATTCGCGGTGCCGGATTGAAACACCCTGGGCGTACCCGCCGCCGCAAGGGGGTCGACCACCCGCATGATCTCCTCCTTGCCCGCAACCGCGGCCAACTTCTCGCCTGCGGCAACCGCCTTGCCAAGGGTAGCCAGGTCCGGTGTCACTCCATAGCAGGATTGGCCGCCACCGAGCGACAGCCTGAAGCCCGTGATCACCTCGTCAAAGATGAGAACGATATTGCGTCTTGCGGTCACTTCTCTGACTGATTGCAGATATTCCTTGCTGCTGCCCCACAGGCCGCCGGCATGCATGGCCGGGTCAAGCAAGACCGCGGCAATATCCCGGTGTTCGTCAATGGTTTTTTCCAGCGCGGCAAAGTCACCGTGCCGGGCGTGAATGGTATTTGCCGTGATCCCGTCCGGGATGCCGGCGCCGAACGGCTCAGCCGTGGGCCCGAGTCCCGTCAGGAACTGGTCATCCTGGCCGTGGTAGTGACCGTAGAACTTGACGATCCCGTTCTTGCCGGTGAAGGCCCGCGCGTAGCGAACAGCCATAATAACGGCCTCGGTACCGCTGTTCAGGAAACGAACCCGCTCCGCACAGGGAACGGTCTCCTGCACCAGTTCCGCCGCCTCCGCAATGATGGGGGGATTGACGACCAGCGGTCCTGTCTCGCTATGTTCGGCAATGGCCGCAATGACTCCCGGATGGTTATGACCCAGCAAAAGCGGACCATTGCAAAGAAAACAATCGATGTACTCGTTACCGTCCAGGTCAGTGACCCTGGCGCCCCGGCCGCCGGTTTCATAGAACGGATAAGGCGGGAAAAAACGTAAATTCCCGGTAGTGCCGCCTGCCAGGGATTGGCGTGCGCGCTCAAAGTATGCCCCGGACGCGGGGGTCAGCTTTCGATAGGCCGTGAAAATGTGCTGTTGAATTTCATCCATACTGTCATGGCAATCTGCAGATGAATCTGACGCTTATTTTTCCAATACATCCTGTGGAAAGTGATTGTAACTCATCTCACGCACGTGTTGGTTGCATCGCATGAAAGACCGGAATAGTAAATCCCGGCTAGAGGGATTTGACAAAATCCATATGTCGTTCTGCCAGGTTATTCAACAGGCTTTCCAATTCACCGGTCGAGGACGAAGTCGGCTCGTGTAACAATATGACTTGATCAACACCTGCTTCCTTGTACTGCCTGAACGTCTCATGATCATATTCATCCGGGTAAGGACAGGCATTGATAGTAATTTCATCCCGCGAACGTCCCTGCTTTTCAAGCGCTTTTTCAAGCTTTTTGATCTGCGAGGCTAATCGGACAGGTTCGACACCGATGGAATCCCAGCCTTGGGCCTGCTCAGCTACCCGCTCGAAAGTTTTATCACTCTGCCCTCCGTAAAAGATCGGTGGATGAGGCTGCTGTACCGGTTTAGGGTAAAACAGGCAGGGTTCCAGCTTGTAGAACTCATCTTCATATTCTGAAACGGGGTCACACCAGAGACTCTTGATTACTTCCAGATAGGAACGGCAGCGTGCGCCGCGTTTTTCAAATTTCGCAGCAACCGCTTCGTATTCCTGAACGGACCACCCAATACCGACACCAAAGTCGAACCGTCCGTTTGACAGCCAATCGATATTCGCGGCCTCTTTGGCGGTATAAACGGGATTGCGTTGAGGCAGGATAGCAACGTAACTGCCTAATCGTATCCTGGAGGTGACCGCGGCGAGATAGGCCAGTGATGTAAACAGGTCAATCTCGATGTTGTCTCTGGGGTCACCGGGCATGACCTCACCGGTCAGTGGATAATCGGATTTGTGGTCATCAAACATGACGACATGCTCGCCAACCCAGAGCGAGTCGAAGCCCAATTGTTCCGACACACTACCCAGTGTCCTGATGAAATCCGGTGTTGCATAACGACGCAGGGGAATACAAAGTCCGAGTTTCATAGCTGACCCTCCCAGGAGTGGCAGTCAGTTGATTAGCAGTAATACATCCCAGCCTGAGACATCGAGCAGGAGAGAATACGGGTCATTACGGATCAGTCTTTCCATGTATCATCGCGCCGGTGCAGGATGCTGGTCTCCCGGGGTCCTCTCTCAATGACCTCGACGGTCAAGCCGCGGCTCACCTCAGCAGGGAAATAGGCTATCTTGTCGCCATAGGGGTCGAGCACGTAATACTTTTCACTGTCATCCAGTGGTGTTCCGTCGATACCCACCATCTGCACGCCTTTTGCCTTCATTGAATCGTAGTAAGCTGCCAGGTCATCGACTTCAGTGCACAATTCCGCTACGTAACCGTCACCTTTTTCGTTTAACAGGTCCATGAGCGGTCCGGGACCGACAGGCTGGAACAATTCCAGCCACACTCCGCCTGCATCGATGAACGCGGCTTTCATGCCGCCGATTTCCTCGTTGGTAGCGGCATCTATGACCAGTTGCATCGGGTGCCGTTTCAGTCCCATCACATCGGTATAGAAACTGGCCGTGCTCTCCAGGTCCGCAACGACGATGGAAATGTGACTCATACGCGGTCCCTGCTGATGCAGCGCCACTTCTTCCCACTGTGCGTCCCGCTGGTTGATCAGGTTGGTTGCATTGTCCTTGATGACCTCGAATATCTCGACCGTCGTCCCCCGGCTCAGTTCGGTCGACCAGTAGGCTATGCGCTGCCCGGTGTGCTCGAAATCACCCTCTTCAACCACGCCTTCCTTGATGAGCCCGCCGTCTTCACCCAGGGGCGAACCGTCCATGTTGAACATCGGAATACCTTTGACCTTCATATCCTGTAAAACTGCATCGTAATCGTCAGGTTCGAAGTTGATCTCGATGATGGCGCCGTCGCCTTTTTCCTTGAGGATGTCCATGCCCGGCCCCGGCGACGTGGGTAATATCATTTCCAGCCATAAGCCGTTGGCGTCAACGAACACGGCTTCCATGCCGCCGGTGGTTTCGTCCTCGGCGCTCACTGCAACTTCCATGGGATGGCGCCGCCAGCCCACCACGTCGGTCAGGAAGCTGACGGTCTTTTCCATGTCTTCGACCCAGATAGCGGCGTGGTCGAGGCGTAGTTGGGGTTCGATGCGCGTGTCTGTCATAAGCTATCCCCTGTTCAACAATTAAAAGTGTGCGGAAACTTCTTTATTAAAATAATAATACTATGGCCTATTATTTGTCAATATGTTTATTGAACTGTATTATATTTTCTTGCTTATATTATATATTTCATATTAATTATCAAAAAGTTACATATAATGCAATACTATTGACATAAAACTATATATTGGCCTATATATTTCAAATATCATTTCCAGCCTACCCTGTTGCGCCTGCTCACAGGTATAACCGGACCAATACCTCTATTTCCACCTGTAATCAAATATTGTACGTCTCGAATGTGCCGTTGGTATGGGTATCACATGTAGCGCACAGCTACTACACACATGTTACGAGCATCTGTTATGCTGTACAATGGGGTTC
>JAAXHV010000440.1 GCA_012270695.1 Gammaproteobacteria bacterium
GGCGTATCGAACACGCGATCCTCGCCGTACTTCTGCTGCAAACCCTCGGTGCAGCGGAACACACCGCCGAAATAACCGACGTCCTCGCCGAATATGACCACATCCGGATCTGTTTCCAGCATCACGTCCATGGCTGAATTCAGGGCCTGTATCATGGACATTGGACTCGTCTCCTCACTCATCCCTTCGAGCGGCTCGCGCCCTGCAGACCGTCTGTCCTGACAATTTTTCATTGCCTGCATTTCAGCTTTCCAGTTGCCGGCGTTGTTCAATAAGATGGGGCGGCATCTCCTTGTAGACGTGTTCGAACATGGCCGAGACAGGGGGGTGCGGGCCTTCATTCAACGTTCCCAATGACAGCGCCTCCTCCCAGGTCTTGCTCACCGTCTCCTGCAGTTCAACCTGCAGCTGCTCGTGTTCCGCTTCGGACCATTCGCCCAGTACAATCAAGTGCTGTTTCAGACGCTCTATGGGGTCGCCCAGGGGCCAGTGTCCCCACTCATCAGCCGGCCGGTACTTGTCCGGGTCGTCGCTGGTGGAATGGGCCGAGGCGCGGTAGGTATACAGCTCTATCAGGGTAGGGCCACCCCCTGCACGGGCCCGGTTCGCCGCCCAGCGGGTGGCGGCAAAGGCAGCGAGGAAATCATTGCCGTCCACGCGCAGGCCGGGGATACCATAGCCGATGCCCCGTGCGGCAAAGGGGTTCTGCTCACCGCCGGCGACATTCTGGTAAGTGGAAATGGCCCATTGATTGTTCACCACGTTCAGTATGACCGGCGCACGGTAGACGGTGCTGAAGGTGAGGGCGTAGTGAAAATCCGCCTCTGCGCTGGTCCCTTCCCCGACCCAGGCTACCGCGATGTCTTTGGTTTTCTTGTATTCGGCTGCCATGGCCCAGCCGACGGCCTGGGAAAACTGGGTGCCCAGGTTGCCGGAAATGGTGAAAAAGTTGTGCACATCGGAACTGTACAAAACAGGCATCTGGCGGCCTTGCAATTTGTCGCCGGCGTTGGACAGGCATTGGCACATCATGTCCAGCAAGGGATAGCCCCGCGTGATCAGCAAGCCCTGTTGCCGGTACGTGGGAAACAGCATATCGCCGTCATTCAGGGCCATGCATTGAGCAACCGATACGGCTTCTTCGCCGGTGCACTTCAGGTAGAAAGACATCTTGCCCTGACGCTGCATCCTGAGCATGCGCTCATCATAGAGACGGGTAAGCAACATATTACGCAAGCCGTCGCGCAGTACGTTCGCCGATAATTTCGGAGCCCAGGGGCCCACGGCCAGGTGGTTGTCATTGAGGACGCGTATCATGCTGAAGGACAGGCTTTCGGTCTTGTTGGCCGGGACCAGTTCGTCCGGACGCGCCAATTCACCGGCCTGGGGTAAGGATATGGCGCTGAAGTCCGGCTGTTCGCCCGGGCGGTAAGGCGCTGTCGGAATATGTAACCTGCTTGCCATGTCTATCGATCGAATCGGATGGACAAATTATAGGCGGGAGTAAAGGGATTATTTTTGCTATTTTCACTATTTCCCGGGATAATTAGCAAAATTATACTAATAAATCCTGCTTATGAGGTAATAATGACCTACAATCTCGATCATTTCGACAAGAAAATCTTGGCTATCCTGCAACAGGACGCCAGCTTGACCGTCAGCGATGTGGCGGCAAAGATCGGTCTGTCCACGTCACCCTGCTGGCGCCGGCTCAAGCGCCTGGTGGATGCGGGGGTAGTGAAGAAGCAGGTAGCGATACTGGACCATAACCAACTGGGTCTGGATGTCATCGTATTCGCAGAAGTGAAACTCGAGGCGCACGGCCATGAAGCGTTGCCGAATTTCCAGAAAGCCGTGGAGAAACTGCCGGAGGTGCTTGAGTGCTACACGGTATTGGGAGAAATGGATTTTTTGTTAAAAGTTGTGGCAACGGACATCCATGCTTATGAACGGTTCCTGCGTCACTTGCTGTCGCTCCCTGCCGTGCGTGAAGTGAATTCCAAAATGGTAGTTTCCGAAATCAAATGTACCAGTGAACTACCGCTGGATTTATTGGCGTGATTATCTCTCTATTTCAGTTATGGAGTTAAGCGGGTCATGGATTTGCTGACTGCCTTCCCGTACTGGGGAATCATCGTTGTCATCATCGTCAATGCTCTGATCGTCTCCCGCATGACAATCCACATCAGCGAACAGCCGGAGGCGGAGGAAGAGGAAGAGGAAGACGGGGGCGGGGAGAAGTGAGCGAATACCTGGTCGAGCACGCCACTATCCTTGGCCTGATGATCCTGTACCTGGTTTTTTGCCTGGGTGTCGGCTGGTATTTCAAGAATA
>JAAXHV010000441.1 GCA_012270695.1 Gammaproteobacteria bacterium
AACGACGATCATATCGGGACAGGGTTCCAGTTGCAGCAATTGTTCTATGGCGCTGACAAGGTCATCCCGGATGCTGCAACAGACACAGCCGTTGGTCAGGCTGATGGTTTCTCCTTCCACGCGGCTGATGAGTTGGGAATCGATATTGATTGCTCCAAAGTCGTTAACCAGCACGCCGATACGCCGTCCGTGTTCACCGTTCAGGATGTGGTTCAGCAGCGTTGTTTTGCCAGCGCCGAGAAAACCGGCCACCAGGCTGACCGGTATTTTAGCCATGGGAACTATTGTCCGGATTGTAAACCATATTATTAATGATTATACTCACGGAATAAATTAAGAATTAGGAATTACGAATTAGGAATGGAAGTATATTATCTGTTATGAAATCGTATTACTGTTAAATATGATTTTTTCATTTTAATTCCTAATTCGTAATTCTTAATTCGTAATTCCTGATTGAGATTATGAACTGCGACCTGCTGATCCGCAACGGTACTATTGTAACGCCGGAGGAAACCTTCCAGGGATATATCGCGGTCAGCCGGGAGCGGATAGCCGCCATTGGCGTCGGCACTCCATCGACCGGTGCGACAAGAGTCATCGACGCGCACGGTCGCTACGTTCTGCCAGGCATAATAGACCCCCATGCACACCTGGGTTACATGGACACGCTGGAAGCTGTCGAGACTGAAACCAGGGCTGCGGCCTGCGGTGGCGTCACCACGCTCGGGGTTTATATCCTGGCGCTGAAGGAGGGGTTGTTAAGGCAGTTCGATCATTTTAAAACTACGTTTGAAGGTAAAAGTTTTATCGATGGTTTCTGGCATCTAATGGTTATTGACGCCATCACCACCAGTGAGATAGAGACCTGTCCCGCTGAAGCCGGTTTAACCTCGTTCAAGTTCAATATGGGCTACAAAGGCCCCCATGCAGACCTGATCGGCATCACCGCAACCGATGATGGAGCGGTGTACAAGGGCTTCCGCATGATCAATAAATCCGGGCCTCCCAGCCTCGCCGCCTGCCACACGGAAAACATCGATATCCATTTAATGCTGAGGGACGAACTGATCGCCCAGGGCCGTAATGATTTCGCAGTGTGGAATGAATCGCGTCCCCCGTTTGTAGAGGCGGAATGCATGCGCCGGGCAATTTACCTGGCTGAGAGCGCCGGTTGCCCGCTGTATATCCCCCATATTACTATTGCCGAGGGAGTGGACATCATCGCCGCGGCCCGTGAGCAAGGGATACAGGTAACCGGCGAGACCTGCCCGCAATACCTGACTCATAACGGTGAGGAGCCGGCCCAGGTTTTGCTGGATCACCCCGCTTGCGCCTGCGTGAATCCGCCACTCAGGGATAAGGCCTCCAATGCAAGGTTATGGGAAGGCGTAGCGGAAGGAATTATCCAGTGTGTGGGTTCCGACCTGGCGCCCACCACCCTGGAAATGAAGGGGGAGGATATCTGGAATGCCCCCATGGGCCTCGGCAATACCTCGGAGCTGTTATTGCCGGTCATGCTGAGCGAAGGGGTCAACAAAGGCCGCATCAGCCTGGAAAAGATTGCTGAGGTGTGCGCCCTGAACCCTGCCCGGGTATTCGGCGTTTTCCCCAGGAAAGGCCAGCTTGCAGTCGGCGCGGACGCAGACATCGTCATCGTTGACCTGGAGAAGGAAGTCA
>JAAXHV010000442.1 GCA_012270695.1 Gammaproteobacteria bacterium
GGTCTGTCCGATCCCCCTGATATTCGTCAGCTCCTGCACAGTTTTGAAGCCGCCATTCTCTTCCCGGTAGTCGATAATCCGTTCAGCGAAGGCCTCGCCGATACCGCTCAGGCTCATCAGCGTTTCCTTATCAGCCGAATTAATGTCAACCGCCCCGCCGGCAAAAAGCGTTACGGGCAGGCTGAGTAACATGAGGACAGCAAGTTTCCTTAATATTTGCATATTGGTCTCCTTCAGTTTGAAAGCTAGTGTTCCGTGAACCTGGACCACGGTGGGAAGTCTAGCAGTACTGAAAGAGCGGGCAAGTAAAAGCTTGGCCGAATTGTGAGAAAAGTCACAAATCCTGTCAAAAATGTTTGCGCAACGTCACTCCGAAAGAGCGGGGCTCCCGCATATAGGTATTCAGCTTACCATCTTGCAACGGTGCGTCGAATACCGCACCATGGTAATCCTCATCCAGCACGTTACGCGCCCAGAGCGCGATGTCAAGGTCGAGGCTTTCCAATACCAGGCCGCCGCGCAGGTTAAGCACACCGAATCCATCCTGGAACTTGAGCGGGTCAGCATTGGTATCCAGCACAGTGCTGCTGCGATAGCTGAAATCAGCATGCAAATATCCGCTCAAGGCGTCGCTGAGCGGGTAGGAACCTGTTGCCGACACGATAACGCCATGCTCCGGGTTCCCGGCTGCCTGGTCACCTGAGCGATCACAAAACTGATCTTCCGGGTTGCGTCTGCCCGGGTCCTGTTGTCCGGTTTGAAACGGGGCTGCCACCCAACAATTGGCCCGTTCGAACTTGTCATACTCGGCGTCATTGTAGATGTAAGCGGCTCTCAACGCCAGGTTGCCGGTTGGCACCCAGGTCACTTCCAGTTCGCCTCCCTTGGCTTCCAACTTGCCTGCATTTTGCAAATTAAACCCGGTGCCGGTAAAGGCCGTAACCTGAAAATCTTCCGTCGTGGTGTAGTGCAGAGCCAGGTTTACCCGCAGGTTCCGGTGCGGAAAATCCAGCTTGGCGCCTATCTCGAAGGCTTCCGAGGTTTCGGCATCGAACAACTGACTAAACGTCGGGTCGATCCGATCCGTGTTCGTGCCGCCGGACTTGAAGCCGGTTGCGTAACCCGCGTACAGCATCATGTCGTTGTTGGCGAACCACTTTAATTTGGCGTCCCAGGTAATCCGATCATCCTTCAACGTTTCATCTACGTCCGGGCGCGGCGCAATGGCCGGCAGCAGGTAAAACCCCCACCCCGGCAGGAGAAGGGGCGTCAGCGTCTGAATATCAGGCTGCGCCAGTCCCAGGCTCGCCAGGAAGAGATTGATGCCGACTGCCGTCAGGTCCGGCGGCGGTCCGGCATTGCCCTGGGTGAACGAACCAAGCAATTCCTTACGCTCATCGGTATAACGCAGTCCTGCAGACAGCTCGAATTGCTCTGTGAGGCGAAAATCAAGCTGGCCAAATACCGCCCAGGCCTCATGATCCTGCAGCATCAGATCCCGCGACGTGCTGCCCGGTGGAAACGGATTGGCTGCCATCGGGATCAATCCGCCGGTTGCTGCAGACAAGGAATTGATCCCGTTGATGATGCCAGCCATACCAGGGTTGCCATAAATCAGAAACGGCTCAAAATGGGGGCCAAACGCCAGGGTTGTATCGCTATTGAGATCCTGGGTGAAATAATACGCACCGAGCAGGTAGTTGACCCGCTCGCCGCTGTTGGCGATGCGTATTTCTTGCGAAAAAGTATCCGAATCACCCATGTTCACGCGTGTCGAAATTTCGGCTGGCGTGAAATCCACGTCCAGTTCATCAACGCTGTCTGCGCTGCGAAACGCGGTAATTGAAGTCAGCGTGCCGACATCAGTATGCCAGTTGATCTCTGCCGAAACACCCTTGTCCTCACTTGATGACAGCGGCAGTTGGTCCAGCGCCATCACGTCGTCGTACACCCGGTCTGCCGTTACCACGGGGATACCCAGCAGGGCCAATACGGTATCGGAACCCGGCTGCTGGTTGAAACCAAAGAAATTATTGTACAATGTAGCGGCGGCGCAGCAGACTTCATCGGTCTCGGAATAGTCCAGGATCAACCGTAACGACAGGTCTTCAGTGGGAGTGTACAGCAACTGTGCCCGCCCGCCCATTCGGTCGCGGTCGTTGATGAGATTATCACCCAGGCCGATTGCGTCAACGTATCCGTCACGGTTGCTGGTAAAGCCGGTCACCCGGGCTGCGAGTACGTCCTCTATTAACGCGCCGCCGAACGCGCCGTTGGCGCTGAATAAATCAAAATTCCCATACATCAGCTCAAAATAGCCGCCGGCGTCATGACGCGGCGCGACACTGTTGAGCAATACCGCGCCGGAGGGCGTGTTGCGGCCGAACAGCGTGCCTTGCGGCCCGCGCAACACTTCCACACGCTCAATATCGACCAGCTCGTTGATCATAGAACTTTGTCTTGACCGGTACACGTTGTCAACATAGAGGCCGACTGATGATTCCAGCCCGAAATTCTGTGCGCTGGTGCCCACGCCGCGGATCGAGAAATTTGCCGTGCTCGCGCTTTGGCTTTGGTCCACACGGAGACCGGGCGCAATCTCCTGCAGGTCGAACATATCGGTGATCCCATGTTCGACGAGTCCGGCACCTGAAATCGCAGTGACGGCAACCGATACGTCCTGGATACTCTGCTCCCGTTTCTGTGCCGTGACAATTATCTCTTCAAGATATCCCTGTTCCTGGGCTTCCAGCACAACCGGGCCTGTGAGCGCCACAACGACAAAAGTCAGCGGCAGCCATGCTTGCTGCTTGTTTCTGTAAGTCATACGATCCCCCAAAATGGTCAAGAACCCTGACCCGGATTTCTGCCGCCAGCGGGCACGTGCTTCCTCAACCGTATTCCCGATACGCTCATCGTCGCAGGCACCTGCTGGCGTCAAAAATCCGGTCTGGCACACAGAACATTATACCACCCCAGCCATCTTAATGCACTTTTCATCCTCCTGACCACCGGGGACTTGAAATCCTCTCTCACAGAAAGCATGCGGTTACCCTGCCACGCTTCCGGATCATTACAACCGGTAACCATTTGTAATATTTCTCTTTTAGTCTATCTGGATGCCAGGTCGCGTGACACCTTTCCCGATAAAATCCGTTTTATCGCCACACAGACGAACAGCGCAAGACAACTCTCGCCCGCGGTTTTATCCCTGATCGGTCAAACCAGGCATTCATTACCCGTTCCCGCTTACCGGCAGGAAGCACTGAAAGAAACCGAACTGGAACTGACCCTGAAAGGCACCCTGGGGCACCGCGCAAGCAACCGCAAACTCGCCCTGATGTGGTGTCTCGCAACCTGTTCGACCGGCAAATGCAACGCCTGCCCGAGATCCTGAACCAGGCGAGGACCGCACCCTACTGGGATAATGATGGTCTGGAGGCGGGTTTTCGCGTTGTCGGAATAGAGTCGGGCAGTTTGTTTGAGGAGCTGGGGTTGCGGCAAGAGGCCGTCATCGTAGCGCTTAACGGCGCATCTTCGGCATATTACCGTTAACGTCGCTGCCACCCCCGCTTCCCCGCTACGGATAAGCCTTGATGGTTTCATGCGGCAGCCGAATGAGCATTGAGCCGGACAGGGAGTCGATTGCCCGGAGGTTTCCAAATCCGTTTCGGCAATGCCAGAACTGGCATGGGCAGCAATTGAGGATATGATTTATGCTATACTTGAAGGCCAAATGAAGCAGTGGATAGGATGTTATTAAACGCTAAAGCAAATTGTGATCAGGAAGTTGAAGATTAGAAGGTTCATAAATGGGAAGGGAATATCCACAGTTTATCAAGGGAGATCAAGAGCAAAAAAACTTCAGAAAACC
>JAAXHV010000443.1 GCA_012270695.1 Gammaproteobacteria bacterium
GAGCCGATGTGGCAATCAATCCCGGTAACCTCAATATTGTCCAGGCTATCAGCCAAGTGGTATATGCCCAAAGCCTGTTCATAATCGATACCGAACTTGTTTTCCTTCAGACCCGTGGCGATATAGGGGTGGGTGTCGGGGTCAATATCCGGGTTCACGCGGATGGATACGGGCGCGCTCACGGACATCTCTCCGGCAATTTCATTCAGGCGCGCCAGTTCCGGTTCCGACTCCACGTTAAAACATTTTATCCCGACTTCCAGGGCGCGCCTGATTTCATCGGTGCGTTTGCCGACACCGGAAAACACCACCTTATCCGGTTCGCCCCCCGCCGCCAGCACCCGCTCCAGTTCTCCCCCGGATACGATGTCAAAACCCGACCCGAGTCTGGCCAGGAGATTGAGGATGGCCAAGTTGCCGTTCGCCTTGACGGAGTAACAAATCAGGGCGCTTCTCCCTGTGAATGCCTGCGCGTATGCGCGCCAGCGGGATTCGATTGCCGCCCGCGAATACACGTAGGCCGGCGTACCATGGCGCTGGGCAAGCCCGGTCAAGGCAACCCCTTCGGCATACAGGGTGCCGTTTTTATACGAAAAACTTTCCAGGATTCGGCGCAAGAGAACGTTATTTCACACAGCGCAGAGAACCAATCTTTGCGTCAGGTCTTCAATTTGCGTCATCACGCGTTCGACTTCGCTTACATTCGAATGCTTGCGCCCCAGCGAAGAGTGGGTGGGCCAGGTGAGGCTGACCAGGGTGGTGCCCATCACCGCGCGCAGAAAGCTGATAACATCTATGTTCTTGCGAAAAACATCCTGCTCTTTCCCGGCATTGAGCATTTGATTGAGGCGGTTGTACATCACCGACAAAGGTCCCCTGGACAGGATCTCCAGTGAATCGCCGCCAGCGGGGACGTTCAGTATGTCCACACCGCCCGGATGACCCAGGTCGACCAGGCTGAGCTTGACATAAGCCGGATTGGTCGCAAGGTGCAACACCAGCCGCCGGGTTTCCCGCATCAGCGCTTGTTTGGGATCTTCACCGTCGGTGTACTGGAATTGTCGCGCCAGGCTACTGATATAACGCTCGCCCACCGCGTACAGCACGCCCTCCCTGCCGTTTTTAAAATGCGCGTAGATAGATGGCACGCGGATGCCGACCTGCTCGGCCAGGGTTTGAAGTCTGACGCCTTCGGTGCCGTGACTGACGATAATAGTCTCGGCCGCATCCAGGATCAATTCCCG
>JAAXHV010000444.1 GCA_012270695.1 Gammaproteobacteria bacterium
ATGCAATAGACTGAAACGGCAGAGGTATCGAAGATGTCACATTACACCAATGAACAACTGGCCGGTTTCATAAGGAAAGATTCCGTGCATAAAAAAGTCTACACCGATCCGGGGATTTTTGACCTGGAGATGGAACGCATCTGGAACAGGTCCTGGGTCTACGTGGGCCATGACAGCCAGGTAAAACAGCCGGGTGATTATTTTGCCACCAGCATCGGCAGGCAACCGGTCATAATGACCCGGCACAAAGATGGCAAGGTTTACGTGTTGTTCAATCGTTGCAGCCACAAGGGGGCCCAGGTGATTGGTGAGAGCTGCGGCAACCTGCAACAATTGCGCTGCAGCTACCACGGTTACGTATTCGATACCGACGGTACCTTGCTCCACATCCCCAGAGAAGAAGGTTATAGCGGTGTTGGGTTCGGCAAGGGCAAACCGGAATCAAATATGCAGCAGGTTCCGCGGGTTGACAGCTACCACGGCCTGGTATTCGCCAGCCTGGCCGCGGAAGGACCTGATTTGAAAACCTGGCTGAGCGGCGCCGCAGTATCCATTGATAACCTGGTGGAACGCTCGCCTGAAGGCCGCATTGAGATAGCCGGTGGTTGTTTTCGCTACCTGCATGACTCCAACTGGAAGATGTTTGTGGAGAACCTGAATGACGCCATGCACCCCATGGTCGTGCACCAATCTTCCAGCGGCACCGCCAAACGGGTCTTCGATGAACGCTTGAAGGAAGGCGACCCCGTTCCATTTGAACTGGAGATGCTGGCGCCGTTCACCAACAACTATGAATTCTTCGAAAAGATGGGATTGACCGCGTGGGACTACGGGCACAGCGTCACCGGCGGGAAATTCAGTATCCATTCGGCTTATTCACCCATACCCGGCTATATGGACGCCTTGATCGGGAAATACGGGGAGCAGAAGGCTCGGGAAATCCTCGCGGTAAACCGCCACAACACCGTGGTCTATCCCAGCTTTACCCTGAAGGGCGCGATCACCTCGATCCGCGTCGTCAAACCCGTTGCCGTGGATAAAACCGTGATCGAATCATGGGTGTTCAGGCAGGTAGGAGCGCCCGAGGAACTGTTCCGCCGTTCCATCACCTATTGCAACCTGATTAATTCCCATGCCAACCTGGTCGGTCCCGATGACTACGAAGCCTATCACCGGCTGCAATACGGCTTGCAGATCCAGGACGGCAATGAATGGGTGAGTCAACACCGTCACCTGGGTAAGGAAGAGGTAGAGGAGGATGGGACAAAACACGCAGCCGGCACATCCGACATGGTCTTTCGCCACCAGTTTCAGACCTGGAAAGATTATATGGTCAGTATCCGGTGATGTTACAGTTAACACTCTGATATGTCATCCACTCCCATAGAGACCGGATTAATTCCCGAACAGGACAAGACCCTTATGCAGACCGGCCAACCGGGCAATCCGCCTGACCTCAAAACACTGGAGCAGTTCGTGTTTCACGAGGCGCGCCTGCTGGATGAACAGCGCTGGGAAGAGTGGAACGCTTTGTACCTGGAGGATGCCGAGTACTGGGTGCCGGCAACGCCGGGGCAACCGGACCCGCACAATCATATTTCATTAATTTACGAGACCGGGCTGCTCAGGGCCGTGCGTGTCAAGCGCTATAAGCACCCAAACGCCTTCTCCCTGCAACCCAAGCCGCGCAGCGTGCACCTGGTAAGCAATGTCATTCTCGACAGTTATGATGAGAGGGCACAAGAGTGCAGCGTCAACTCGCGCTTTGTCATGCTTCAATACCGGCGTGAAAAACAGGATGTTTTTGCCGGTTCCTATCACCACAGGCTGCGCATAGAGGGGAATGAATTCAAAATAGCTTCCAAGCGTGTAGATCTGCTCAACTGCGATGCGCCACTGGAGAATATTCTTATCTACCTGTAAATGCCGTCCGCACAAGGGAATTCCATTACGCCCACTGCCTACCTGAAGTTCAGGCGCACTCACGGCAGGCTGTCCCGAGCGCTGATCACTGTACTGATCAGCCTGGTGCTGGCGTTCGATCTTCTCAGCGTTTATGCAAAAGAATTCATGGGGGCGCCTCTGCTGGCGGGTAGTGTCATCTCAATCGGCATCGTTATCGCGTTACTCATTATACTGTGCATCCTTGCAGCTGCCCTGTACTATGTCCGGCGCATCAATTCGGCATACCTCGATATGCAGAGGGCGGAAGACGGATGAATTATCCTGCCATCGCATCTTTTGTACTGTTCATTATTGCCACCTTGTTTATTACCGCCTATGCGGCCCGCCGCACGCGCTCCAGGAAGGATTTCTACGTCGCCGGAAACACCATCGGCGGGATGCAGAACGGCATAGCCATTTCCGGCGACTATATGTCTGCCGCTTCTTTCCTGGGACTGGTGGGCCTGTTTTTCATCGGCGGCTATGACACCATCTTCTTCATCGTAAACCTGATCCTGAGCTGGGCGGTAGTACTGTTCCTGATCGCCGAGAAATTGCGTAACCTGGGTTCCTATACATTTGCTGATGCAGTCTCTGTCCGCTTGGCAGCCCGGCCGGTGCGAATACTGGCAGCAACGGGCACCCTGGCCGTTGCCGTACCCTACCTGCTGGCACAGATGGTTGCCGCAGGCGCCCTGGTTGAATCCCTGTTCGGTCTCAGCTACGTACAAGGCGTGCTTATCGTCGGTGTGCTGATGACTGTGTATGTGACTTTCGGCGGCATGATAGCGACTACCTGGGTACAGATTATCAAGGCGGCATTGCTGGTCGGGGGCGGCACCATACTTGCCGCCGGCGTACTGTTCGTATTTGATTTTGACGTAAACGGGCTGGCGGGCCAGGCCGTTGACTCACACCCACAGGGACTCGCCATCATGCAGCCCGGGCTGCTTTACCCCGACATCATCTCCGTCGTCTCCCTGAGCCTGGCGTTCATCGGCGGGACCGCCGGATTGCCCCATGTCCTGATGCGTTTTTTTACAGTGCCTGACGGGGTTGAGGCCAGGCGCTCAGCGGCCTGGGCCATGGCTATCATCAGTTATTTCCAGTTGCTGGTACTGGTTATCGGGTTAGGCGCCATTGTGTTATTGGCGAACAACCCCGAGTTCACCTACGGCGGGCTGAAGCTGCGCGGCGGCAGTAACATGGCGGCGATTCACCTGTCCCAGATTATCGGCGGCAATATTTTTATGGGATTCATCTGTGCCGTTGCATTCGCCACCATACTTGCCGTTGTTTCCGGATTGATGTTATCTGCGGCAACCACCATATCCCATGACCTGTTTGCCGGTGTTATCCGCAAAGGCTTGTGCACCGATGCGGAAGAATTGCGCGTTTCCAGGCTGACAGTAGTCCTGTTAAGCATCGCCGGTATTCTGCTGGCTATCCTGTTTAAAGGACAGAATGTTGCTGTATTGGCCACACTACCCCTGGTGATCGCAGCCAGCGCCAACTTCCCCGTCCTGTTCCTGTTCATGTACTGGAAAGGATTTACCACCCGCGGCGCATTATTCGGCGGTTATACCGGACTGTTGCTTGCTGTCAGCCTGATCATCCTGGGACCCACGGTATGGGTAAACGTGTTGGGTTATGCGGAACCGTTGTTCCCATACGCCTACCCGACGCTGTTTTCCATGGGGGCCTGCTTTCTGTTCGCCTGGTTTTTTTCAATTACCGATAAAAGCCCGCGAGCTGCGGCAGAGGCGGACGCATTTGCCGAACAATTGCGGCGCTCGCAGACAGGTGTCAGGTAACAGG
>JAAXHV010000445.1 GCA_012270695.1 Gammaproteobacteria bacterium
GGCAGAATCACCGCGCCAAGCCGGGCCAGTGCGTAGTGTAAGACCAGGTGGCAGGGATGTTCTTTCAGGGCAAGTCCGACCCGGTCCCCGGGTCTTATGCCATATTCATACAGGTAGGCGGCATAGCCCTGGAGGCGTTGCCACAGTTCAAGATAACTGATCCGTTCATTATGAAATTCGATGGCCGTTTTATCACCATGACTGTCAGCATGGCATTGAAGTATGGAGGCCAGGTTCATGGGGTACAGGTATCAGCCGAGATCGTAGATACGCCGCGCGTTATCACGCAGAAATTTTCGCTTCGCTTCCGGTTTCAGTGCGAGGGTGTCAATCTCCTGTCTGGTGCGTTTGAAATCCAGTACGGGAAAGTCCGTCCCGAAAATCACTTTGTCTTGCCCGTAACTGTTCAGGTAGTTGATAAAACTTGTGGGCCAGTATTTCGGACTGTGAGCATCTCCGCCGATGTAGACGTTTTCGTGCTTCCACGCCATGGCTATCATCTCATCCGTCCATGGAATGCCGACGTGTATGCCGACCAGTTTGAGTTCCGGAAAATCACAGGCCACCGGGTCCAGTTTAATGGGGTGCCCCACGCTTCTGCAGGGAAATTCCCTGGAATAGATCATGGATTGCCCGACCTGTACCTGTATCGGGATATCCAGTTCACAGCACTTGGCATAGAAGGGGTAGTATTTTGCGTGGTCCGGCGCCAATTCGAACCAGTGGGGGTAAAGGTGCGCGCCGATAAAGCCCATGTTCCTGACCGCGTTTTCGAGTTCCCTGACGCCGTCCATGCCCATGAACGGATCGATGCCTAACAGTCCGGAGAAGTGTTCAGGGTATCGAGCCACGGCGCCGGCGACGATCTCCGGCGGCAGGTGATAACAACCGGGCAAACCGGGCCGGCCGGCTTTGGCGGCTATCAGGAAGCCATGATAGATGCCGGCTTCCTGCATAAGGTCTATCATCTGTTCCAGTGACAGTCCTCGCATCAAGCCCTTATCCGCTTTCATTTTGCCAACGAAGAAGTCATCCCGCCAACCCGGCCGGTGAGACAACGCATCTTCCGTCCAGATATTGACGACGGCGTCGATGGCTTTGAGATTATCCGACATGGTAAATCCTCAACCGTCATTCCGGTGAATGCCGGAGTCCAGTGCACCAGCAGCCTTGAGATCAGTCGACATGGTAAATCCTCATTGGTGTTCTATCATACCTTGTTTGCCTGACCCACAGCAGTCAATATTTGTATCAGGGTCAGCGGAGTTTGGGTAGTACTGTTTCCGCAAACAGGCGGGTCTGTTCAACCATGGCTGTTTGTCTTGCCGAATGCGGCGTTGCAACCGGAGAACCGCCCAGAATATAAATGTGGTCCAGATCATACTCCAGTATCACCTGCATACGCTCCAGGCATTTCTCCGGTGGGCCGCAGATGGAAAACCAGTCAACAAAATCGTCGTCGACCAGGGACAGGTGGGCGCCTTTATCCTGGGCGTGGTGTTGCATATCATAGCCTTGCTGCATGTTTTCCGCCAGAGGCCTTAATTGCGCCGGGAGATGATCCAGGGG
>JAAXHV010000446.1 GCA_012270695.1 Gammaproteobacteria bacterium
ACCAATGGATGCGAAGATCGCGCAGGATTTTTCCCGCCAGCGGGTGCCTGCGACCGAAAGCGTATCCGCTGCACTGGCATAAGGCTCACTCCTTACCCGTTGATCCTGTTATGAAGACACTTGGCAATTACCTGTTAAAAACTCGCATCCGTGCGATTTTGACTATCAGTGCATTGACCTTGCTGTCGCTGGTTATCTCCCCCTTATCCTATTTCATCAGCGGAGCGCCAATGGGATTGGTGGCTTTGCGCAAGGGGCCTTTTACCGGTTTGACGGTTGCCTGCGGATGCCTGTTGCTGATAGCGCTGCTGGCAATGGTACTGGGAATACAACCGGGCATCCCGGTCGCCTTCATGATTTCTGTGTGGTTGCCCGTGATCCTGTGCGCAAGCATGTTGAGAAGAACGCAATCTCAGGGTCTGTCCATCCTGTGCGCTGGCACAATAGGTGTTTTTTTTACTGGTTTCATGTATTTTGTACTCGAAGATATACAAGGATGGTGGCGGGAGTGGTTTGCGCGCTGGAAAGAATTTGCAACATCAGACCAAACCGCGCAACAGCTTGAGCAGGTCTACGAGTTCATCAGCCCGCTGCTGCCGGTAATCATCGGCTCCGGCTTTATCATCAGCCTGGTTACCACCCTGCTGCTGGCGCGCTGGTGGCAGTCGCTACTGTTCAATCCGGGCGGTTTCAGGAAAGAATTTTATTTATTGAGATTGCCGCGCGGCTTGTTATACCTGACCCTGCTGGGGCTGTTGGCATTACTGCTTGCGCCTGATAATACTCTCATCGGCATCCGCGACTCGGTGATCCTGATACTGATTCTGTACCTGTACCAGGGGTTGTCAGTCATACATGGATTTATCCATGCCAGGGGACTTTCCAGGCTCTGGTTAACGGGCATGTATGTCACATTTTTTCTGTTGCCGCACGCCATCCTGTTGTTTGTAAGTTGTGTCGGTATTGTCAACGCCTGCCTCGGCAGGAGGCCGGAACAGATCACAGAATAGAGAGGATGATTATGCTATGATCAATAACGACTCCGGAGTAAATCAATGCAGGTAATCCTGTTAGAAAAAATCGGCAAATTGGGCGAATTAGGACAGCAGGTTCACGTCAAACCCGGATATGGAAGGAACTTCCTTATCCCCAGCGGCAAGGCGGTAGCAGCCACACCCGCAAATATAGAAAAATTTAAGGCGCAAAGAGCTGAGCTGGAAAAAGCGCAGACAGACATTCTGGCCGCAGCCCAGGCCAGGGCGGAAAAACTCAATGACCTGGAACTGACCTTGCTGAGAAAGACTGTTTCCGAGGACAGGTTATTCGGTTCGGTAGGCATAACCGATATCGTAGCTGCGGTCACTGAAGCAGGTCTGGAAATCACCAGGCATGAGGTCAGGTTGCCGGATGGACCATTCAGGACTTTGGGAGAACACGAGGTCGAACTGCATTTGCACGCGGAAGTCACTGCCCGGATCAAGTTGATAATTGCCGCCGAACAAGGCTCAACCGAAAACTGAACAATACGGTTATTCCCGACGTGGACTGAAACAGGGCCGGCGCTGGCCGCATCAACCGCGACAGGAATAATTCCTTACTGCGATGATAGAACCCGCATATAACACAGCAGACCCGGAAACCAGGGCGCTGAAAGTCCCGCCCCATTCCATTGAAGCCGAACAATCGGTGCTTGGCGGGCTTTTCCTGGATAAGGACGC
>JAAXHV010000447.1 GCA_012270695.1 Gammaproteobacteria bacterium
ATGATGACGTTGTCAATGACACCCTGCGCATTACTACGATCAGCCATACGGTTGAGAGCGTCGATACCGACTACCATAACCTGGGCATTGGTAATGTGACCGTAATACTGACAGACGATGAAAGAAGCTGTGCGAACAACGCGGCGCCAACGGACTGTGAGACACTGCTGGTTGTGGAGGATGCGCTGGCCGGCGCGGCTACGCTGAACTGGGCGCCGAGTACGCCCATGGCTGAGTGGGAGGGTGTCACGATTGCCGGGGGACGGGTGACTGAGTTGCGACTGCGCGACAAAGGCCTGGACGGTGTGATACCGGACGAGTTGGGCAAGCTCACTGCCCTGACCCACCTGGACCTGCAGGGCAACGCGTTATCCGGCACGATACCGGCTGCGTTGGGCGAGCTCACGCAACTGACCGTCCTGAACCTGTACGACAACCAGTTGACCGGGGCCATCCCGGCTGAGCTGGGCAACCTCATACAACTGCAATACCTGTACCTGGGCAGGAACAACCTGACGGGCGCGGTGCCCCAGAGCCTGGGCAACCTCACGGCCTTGATCGCCTTGTACCTGGATAAGACAATGCTGAGCGGTTGTATCCCCGCGGCGCTGAGTTCCCTGGGTAGCGATACGCTGCGTACGGGCGGCCTGCCTTTCTGCGCTTCGCTGCCGATAACAGCCAGGACGTTGGAGAAGGTTAAGCTCTGTGTGGGTGACTCTGAGGAGATTTCTCTTGCCGACGCCTTCATTGACCTGGATGGGGATCCACTGAACTACCAGGCCAAGTCGGCAGATAGCAGCGTAGTGACGGTGCACATAGCCGGTGACCGGCTCAGTGTAGATACGCTGTCAGCAGGGGAGACAACGGTAGCGGTAACGGCCACAGACCCGTCGGATAATTCGGCCGAGCAGACGTTTGCCGTGGCAGTCTGTGACCCCGATGGAGAGATACGGGAACGCCACCAGCGAGCCGGACGCAGTATCCTGCCCAAGGTAACCCAGGCGCTGGTATCAGGGACCCTGACGGCGGTCACGGATCGTATTGAAACCCTGGGGTCGCAAGCGACGCCGAAAACGACCTATAGCCTGGGAGGACAAACGACACAGGACTCAACGCTGGAATCAACGATATATAAGGTACTGAAGTCCGCCGACCAGAGGTTACAAAACAATGACGCGAGTTTCGACCTCACAAAAATTCTGGGCAATTCATCGTTCTCCATGTTGCTCGACAAGTACACCGCCAGTTATGACACACCAGAGTGGTTAAACAAGGTAACTCTCTGGGGTCATGGCGACTATCAGAGTATGTCGGAGACGTCGATTGGCACCGCAGACCGCGACATGGAATGGGGAGGGGACCTGTTTACCGCCCGTTTTGGTGTGGATGCCCTGGTACATCCGCAGGTGATCGCCGGTACCGCGCTGAGTTGGGGCCAGGGATCATTCGATTGGAAAGATCCGAGCAGGTTTGACGGCAGGCCGGTTACCGGCGAGCTCGATGTAGAGATGACCAGTGTGCACCCTTACGTGGGCTGGTCTTCCTCAGGGGGAGACCTGGGACTGTGGGGGACGGTGGGTTATGGCTGGGGCGACGTGGAAATGGACGAGGATGCCTCTGCCAACGGCAGGCAATCCAGTGACAGCACCTTGAAGAGCGTGGCCTTGGGCGCTACCGGCAGGCTCCTGTCCAGTGAAGACTTGATTCCAGGCGGTGAGACCACTGTGCGGGCGAAAGGCGAGGTCTCCCTGGCACAGTTTGATGTAAAAGGCGATGATCTGATTGAGCCGTTGCAGACTGATACCCAACGGCTGCGACTCATCCTGGAGATGGAGCACGAGCGATTGCTCGCGCAAGGCGGACTGTTTACGCCATCGCTGCAGGTTGGTGTGCGTCACGACGCTGGTGACGGGAAAGGCGGCACCGGAGTGGAAGCAGGGATAGGATTGCGCTACCTCTACCCCTTACTGGGCCTCACAATAGAAAGCCGGGGCCGCATCCTGAACACGCCCGGCAGTACTTATGACGAGTGGGGTGGCGATATCATGGTCAGTGTAGACCCGGATGCCACCCATTTCGGCCCGGCGTTCCACCTGACGACCGGCTACGGCGAGACGACAAGCGGCATACAGCGGCTGTGGCAGCAGGATATGTCTGAGCCTAGCAGCCGAATACCAGGTGTGTTCCGTCCTCAAGCCCACTTGCAGGCTGAAGTAAAGTACGGGATGGCGGCTGTGAAGGGCGCCGGCCTGTTAACACCGTTCAGCAGTCTGACGCTGACCGATTCCGGGGAGAGGCATTATCGCTTTGGTGGACGGTTTAACTTGTATGAACAACTCGAACTGACTCTTGAGGCTGAGCGCCGGGAATGGGAGAACGGATCCGGCACTACCTCAACTGATCACGGCATCCTGCTGGAAGGTCGCCTGGACTTCGACGCAAAGACCAGGTTGTTTGCCCAGAAAACTGGCATTGCCGATAAACCAAGGCCGGAAAAAGCGTCGAAAAAGACAAACGAGCAAGCGATTGAAGAAGTGACTGTCATTGGCGTACCAAACATCGAGCGGTCGCTTGAGGAAATGAAGCAGGAATCCCTGATGGTGGTAGATAACCTTAATTTTGAGGCCATCAATCTTTTTCCGGATGATTCCATAGGCGGAATTCTGGACCGGGTTGTCGGTGTCAGCGCGGTCAACGATCCGAGTTCCGGACAACCTCGTTTTATTTCCGTCAGGGGATTTGATGCTCGCTATAACAGCGTCGATTTCGATGGCATACCCATACTTAATTCAAGCCAGAATAATCGAGGCACCCGACTCGATGTATTCCCGACTTCCTTATTGCATGAAATCAGCGTTTATAAAACCTTTACGCCTGATATTGACGGAAATTCCATTGGTGGGCACGTCAGCGCGCGCACGTTGCGGGCATTTGATGGCGGCAACCAACCCTATTGGAACAGCAGGTTACAGGTCGGAGAATATGACCAGGAGGGCAAACCGGATAACGGGAAATTGCCTTATCGTTTCGACTTGGTCGGAAAGTTTACTTTTGGACCGGAGAGCAGGTTCGGCGCCGTGTTTGGCGTTGATTTGCAGCAGCATGAGTACACACAAGACAGCCAACTCGTTGCCGGCGGGTACGACCTGGGCGCGACGGAAGGAGGGCAAATGGTTGACGTGCCGGCAAGGGACATTCTGTATAATGCCGCTCTTTTCCAGACCGGGATCCAGCGGGTAAGCGGCTTTGCAAAGCTGGAATTGAGAAGTCCGGCGGATACGCTGTATGGTTTTGCATCATTGCATTTTTTCAGCCAGGAAGAGCTGGAAAGCGGAAACCGGACCGGACATTTCGTCGACCCTGCAGAATTACTCAGTTTTAATGAGGGTTCGGGGGTCTTTTCCGAGGCACAGGGCATCGTCAATTTCATCGATAGAACCCGGGACCGGCAAACGTTGCTGGCGTCGGGTGGTTTTGACTACCTGCTGGGCACAGATGATTTATTCACGTTACGGGCCTCTTTCTCAAAGGTGGACCTGGACGCTTCCTGGGCACAATCCAAGAATTTTGTTTCAAGGGCTGGCAGGGGTACGGACCTGGATGACCTGGGCTACCAGTTGACTACGGACAAATTGCTTATTGAACTGCCGGACCCCGATTTATTCAATGATGCAACGATGTTTGTACAGGAAGGAACCGGCCATACTTACAACCAGGTCGATGATACCCGGGACTACCTGACCAATGTTCGCCTGGATTATTCACACAATATGCAACCGGAAGACTCTGGCCTCGGTTTCAAGGCGGGCAGCTGGTGGCGACGTATTGATCGGGACTTCGAGCGTGAGGCGCTGCAATACCGCATGTCTCCCGAAGATCAGGCAGCGTACACCCTGGCGATGAACAACCCCGGGTTGGGAAGTATCAATACGCTCGATCCCATATTGATGGACCGGGATGCCTACTGGGGGTTTGTTACCGCAAATAATATCAACACCGGTGAGGATTTAATGCCCAGCCTGCATAATTTTGAGGGTGATTATAAACTGGTCGAGGACGTGTTTGCCGGTTATGGCATGTTGACGTACAGCTACCGGGACTTTCGCCTCATAGGCGGACTCAGGACTGAA
>JAAXHV010000448.1 GCA_012270695.1 Gammaproteobacteria bacterium
CGCCCAGTTCCGCACTCTGGTTCAAGGCATCCAGCCGGTGGACAATAGCTTTGCTCTGCATATAAGGAGCAGCATACTGCTCCAACACCCCCAGCAACAGCAACAGACACAAGCCGATTTTGAACGACGCCACACTGATGCTGGCAGGGGACAGGCCGGCTGCGCGCATGGCTATAATTTCCGAATTAAGCGCCAGCCGCCCCAGCGCGATCACATTGCCAATCAGCGCAATAAACGGCAGCAGTTGAATCAACCTCCTGGGCAGTAACAACAGGACAATGTAAAATGCATCCTGCATGCGATAGAAACCTTCACCGATATCATCCATCTGTTCGATCAGGTCGAAAAAGCTGAACAGCGGCAGTAACACCACGGCCGCGATCAATAATCCCACGCTGATCCGGCGCATGAGGTATTTTTCGATGGTAGTCATCGGCACTATCAGGCGGTTAGTCGGTAAGAAATGCGGGCTAGCGAAACCCGTGCAGGAAACGCTGGTTAAATCCCCGGAAAAGGAACAGGAAAACAACCAGCGCCATCAACAGGTGCAACCACCAGACACCGGGAATTTCATCCAGCATACCCTGCTCCACCCAGGTCTGGGCGACACCACTCAGGTTGTAGTAGACTGCAAATATCAACGCGGCCATGAACACTCTTTCATTTTTTCCCTGCCTGGGAGACGAACGGCTTAACGGTATGGCAATCAGCGCAAGCAACAGCGTGGCAAGAGGCCTGGACAGGCGCCATTGGACTTCTGCAATATCTTCCGGATTGTTGGACTTGAGCAGGGCGGGGGTCGCTTCGGCCTTGCGTTTGTAGCCGATACTCACCTCCGGATCTTCGTGAAACCTGACCAGCTTTTCATAGCGGATGACTTCATCCTCCAGTGCCGCGCGCTGCAACCTGTACAACAGCCCGTCATGGAGGGAAACCCGCAGCCTGCCGTCCTCCAGATCCTGGTCCTGGCTGGCGTTCATCGCCGCGGTAATCTCGCTGACGTCCCCCTTACGGGTATAGTAGAATATCCTCGACATCTCGCCGCTTCCCGCATCTTTTTCGCCAATGTAGATTACCGTGCCGGTGTCTTCATTGCCGTAGAACCGGCCCGGTTGAAACCGGTCGGTATTCAAATCGGCCCGGGCTGTGGCATCCAGGATATAACTGTTCTGGTAAGCCCAGGGACGCCCGTTCAGGGATAGCGCGCCCACCGCCAGGGCAACCGGTATGGAAATGATGATGATCGGTCCGATGATGTGTTTATTACCGACACCGGCGGCACTCAGGGCCACTATCTCCCGGTCCCGGTGCAACCTGCCGAGCCCAATCACGACGGACGTGTAAAGGGCAATAGGAACCAGGACTTCCAAGGCGATAAACGTTTTCAGTAAAATCAGCTTTACCATGAAATAGATGCCCAGAGTTTCCGTTACCGCTTCAGCCAGATATCTTGCGCCGCTGAAACAGGCAAACAGGGCGACCAGGATGATTAATACGAAACTGAAGGGTCTGAGTACTTCACGAATGATATAACGTTGAATATGTGACATGCGGCATCCGGTCGATGATAGTAGTTCCCGCTTGGGAACCGCTGATTTGATTGTATTATAAATTTCATTAAACTGCTCACCTCACGTACGGACAACTTGCCCGGATAACGATAACATTATGACTAACGCGATTATATTAAGCGCAGGCCAGGGTAAAAGACTGCTGCCCCTGACCGAAACGCGCCCTAAATGCATGCTTCCCGTTGCCGGTAAAACCATACTGGAGTGGCAGGTGCAGACATTATTGGCGGCACAGATCGACAAGCTGTTCATCATCACCGGGTTTAACTCGGAACTTGTCGAAGAGCATCTCAAAGACCGCTTCGGCGCCGAGCAGGAGCGCATAAACACCGTGTTTAATCCCTTCTACAGGGTGTCCGACAACCTGGCGAGTTGCTGGATGGCCCGTCACGCAATGGCTGGGGATTTCATCTTATTGAACGGAGATACCCTGTTCGAACCGGCGCTGCTGGACACTGTTCTCAACTCGCCTGCGGCGCCGGTCACCCTGACCATCGACTACAAGGACAGCTATGATAATGACGATATGCGCGTCGAACTGCATGACTCCATGGTGAAATCCGTCAGCAAAACACTGCCGGATGAACACACCATGGCAGAATCCATCGGCCTGCTGTATTTCCGGGGCAAGGGCCCGGCTTTATTCCGCGACCACCTGGATCAGCGGATGAAACAGGGAAACGGTTTGCGTTTATGGTTCCTGAGCGTGGTGGA
>JAAXHV010000449.1 GCA_012270695.1 Gammaproteobacteria bacterium
CTGTTTACTGCCTGGGAGGCACTGGAGCGATGGGACGAGATAGGGCAACGACACCTCGGAGAAAGCCACCTGACTCGTGAAGAAGTATTACGTATCAGTTGCCAGGCGCCCCATTACCTGAACTGGGAGGAAGACACCCGGGGCAGGATTGCCGAGGGGATAGCCGCCGAACTGGCGGTGTTTGACACCGATCCCCTGACCTGTGATATCAAACAATTAGCAGAACTGAAACCCGTGTTGACTATGGTGGACGGACGTATCGTCCATGATTCAGGTTTGTGACCTGGGCCATCATCAGGGTGAGCAGGGAATAGGAGGCGATGACAGGCTGTCATTAAACAGATGCTATAATTGGAATGTCTCTCTTAACTTTTAGAGCAGTTTGTCCCAAATCCTTTGACGACGTTCACGGAATCGAGATTAACCCTTGTGACCCTCCGAAACATCCTTGTACCGGCTTTGCTATTTCTTGCAGCATGCGCCGACGATGCACCCACAAACAGGCTGGTTAGTATTGAGGCGGGTAAAGAGAAAGTCGTTTCAGGGCAATCTGAAGACCGCGGTGTTCTCTTCTATGGATTAACACAGGATCTGAATCGCGCTTCTGATCTTGCACAAATCAATACAGCCAACATAAAAAATCTCGCTCCTGTTTGGACACTTGCCCTGGGGGAGAATATAGGCCTGCAGACACAACCGCTGATAATAGACAATGTCATGTATGTGACAACGCACAATTCGACACATGCAATCGATGCGGCGACCGGGCGACAAATATGGAAAACGAAAACTGAATATTCAGAAAATGCATTGAATTGCTGTGGATATGCCAACCGTGGCCTTGCCTACCACGACGGCAAACTGTATCGGACAAATATTGACAACCGAATAATTGTTTTTAACCCGGACAACGGCGAGGTGCTCTGGGAAAAAGAAGTACACGAGACATCGCCCAGCTACTCTATGACAAGTGCACCATTGCTTGCCAATGGGGTACTTATAACCGGTATAGGTGGATCTGAATTTGCAGCCCCCGGGTTTATTGATGGTTGGGATCCTGATACAGGGGAGCACCTGTGGCGCTTGCATACCATTCCAAAACCCGGAGAACCGGGCAGTGAAACCTGGAAGGGTGACGACTGGAAGCTGGGGGGTGGCGGCACCTGGTTAACAGGATCTTACGATGCCGAACTTGATTTGGTGTACTGGGGCGTTGCCAATCCTGCACCCTGGAGTGCCCACCGTCGGGCGGGTGACAATTTATATACCAACAGTATGTTGGCGATTAAACCACTTACCGGTGAAATGGTGTGGCATTTTCAATTTACACCCAATGATACCGGCGATTACGATGGTAACAACGAACCGCTACTCACTGAACTGAAAATAGGAGACGAATTACGCAAGGTTCTAATCCAGGCAAATCGCAATGGTTTTTTTTATGTGCTGGACAGAAC
Source organism: Gammaproteobacteria bacterium (assembly GCA_012270695.1). Taxonomy (GTDB): domain Bacteria; phylum Pseudomonadota; class Gammaproteobacteria; order Eutrophobiales; family Eutrophobiaceae; genus JAAXHV01. The sequence continues at coordinate 1,458 of JAAXHV010000449.1, forward strand.
AAACGGTGAATTTATAACGGCAAACGCATTCGTCGAAAAAACTACATGGACAGAGGGTATCGATGTCTTAACGGGACGGCCTGAGCGCTCTAAATCTGTCGAGCACATGCTGAAAACGGGCGAGGCCGCTGAAGTGTGGCCCACCGCATTCGGCGGGAAAAACCTGGCGCCCATGTCTTACAGTAAACGCACCGGTCTGGCCTATGTAAATGCGATTAACACCGGCTGGTTTGTTAGTCCGATGGACCAGGAATTTAAAGAAGGAGTGCTGTTTTTTTCCATCAATTTTGAATTTGTTAATTCAACGGGCCCCAAAGGTGAATTGAAGGCCATTGAACCATTAAGCGGTAGAATAAAATGGAGCTTCCCCACTCAAGTACCCATGAATGGAGGCACCCTGGTTACCGCGGGTAATCTTGTTTTTTCTGGAGCCCAGACTGGTGAATTATATGCCCTCCACGCCGAAACGGGTGAGAAGTTGTGGGAATACCGTACCAGCTCCGGCATCATTGCGCCTCCGGTAACCTATCAAATCTACGGTAAACAATATGTTGCCGTCGCCAGTGGAATCGGTGGCCTCTATGCAGCCGTTTCCGGGGACCCTCATTTAAAAAATATTAATCCGGGTAACTCCATTTGGGCATTCGCTTTAAATAGTGGCGCAATCGACAGAACACCGATTGCGAAAACAGTCATACCGCCACCTGAATCGACAGAGATTGAAAGCAAAACGTTGTCGGCAACTGCCGAGGCAGGAAAATCACTTTATCATCAGTACTGCGCACATTGTCATGGTGTAGATCTTATGACAAGCGGTACCAACTATGACCTGAAGCAATTTCCAGAAAATGATGAGTTGCGATTTGTTTCCGCCATTGTTAACGGCAAGGGCAGTATGCCGGGCTGGGGAGATCAATTCAGCCGGGAAGAAATGTCAGCAATTTATTCTTATGTAACGCATTAAGCTAGTACTCTTTCTCCCGGCTGTCTCATGACGACGCCATCTCGCGTTGCAACTGTACCTTACGCATAAGGTGTTCTCCCGAGGTAACCGGGTCGTAACGAGACGGATTGTCAGCGTCACAGCATGTCGGCAGCGTCTCAATGAGGGCGTCATAGTTGGGCTGATGAAAGTAGACGATGGATAGCCTCGAGGTGTCGGGCCCGACTGGCGGCGTCACGACCCGGTGCATGGTCGACACCCACCGGTCGTTTGTCCACTGGGCCATGAGATCGCCGATGTTTACCACCAATGCACCAGGCACATAAGGTACTTTGATCCAGCTACCACTTCGATGCAGTACCTCGAGGCCGCCAAGTGCGTCGTCGGTCATGAGCATGGTGAAACTACCGAAGTCCGTATGGGCGCCTGCCCTGAACTGACCCGGGAGTGGTTCTTTATCGAGAGCGGGATAAAACAGTGCGCGCATCGAGGAGATGCTCCTGTCGACGTAAGGGTCGAACTGCTCCTGTGGCAAGCCAAGTGCAACGGCCATAAGTCCCATCATCCGGACGGCAAGAGCATCCGCCGCGCGATAGTAATCTACCCACGCATCTGAGAATCCAGCCACCTCGTCAGGCCAGACATTAGGGCTGAAGAAGGGTCGTGATTCAGGGGTGTGGAAGTAAGGGTCATCTGCCGGCACGTCCATCCTGTTACAGGTGTAGGTCTCCTTGAGATCCGGGGGGCTGGCATCACCACGGCTGTAGGAAAGCGCCTCCAGACGCAGGTAGCCGACGTATTCCCCTGGTGGCGGTTGATAAGCAGCTTTCACCGCCTCAGGCAGTGTAAAAAACGAGGTGCATACGGCACGCAGGTCACTGATCAGCGCCGTTTCGATGCCGTGCCCCGTTATCACGAAGAAACCCAGGTCCCGGCAGATGGAGTCGATCTGGCCCGGTGTATTCTCCGCAGCACTATCCCCGGCAAGCCACCCCGAGACATCGATGACCGGAATTTCAGTTCTGCCGTTCACAGTGCACCGGAGGCGGGTAAGACACCTGAAGGCTTATTCATCGAGTACTGCCGTTACTTCTATCTCAACCATAATCCCTGGCAATGCCAGCGATTGTACGCCTATCAATGTGCTTGGCGGCGGTTCACCCGGCGCGTAGAAGGCCGCGGTTTTTTCGATGACCGTTTGAACCATGTCGGCATTATAGTCGACAATGTAAATCCGGCCGCGTACGACATCAGCCGGGGTCGCGCCGCCCGCTGCAAGTGCAATACCGATAGCTTTAAAGGATTGATCCATCTGTTCGCCGAGCGTTTCACCAACCAGGTTCATGTCGGCGTCCATCGGCACCTGACCGGCACAATGCACCATCTTTTTTCCCGTGCTGACAACGACACTTGTATAGCCGTGTACAACGTCTGGCAGAATATTCTCGGGATGGATGAATGTATTTGGCATACTCGTTCTCCTGCTATATACGTTTTTGTTTTCCGGATCAAACGTTCGGGAAATAAGAAGATCCAACTTAATCAGGATGAGTTGCCGGCCAGTGGGCGCGATATCGTTTCACCAGCCAGCGATTGAATTGTTGCAATGTTTCCTCCTGCCAGGAATAACGGCCATGGGGACCAAAGCGTGAGCGCAGGCCCTTCTGCACCATCGTATCCGCATGAATATCCTGAACGTTAAAATCGTTGACACCAGCTTCCATATCCCTGAACAGTAAATCGAACAAGGGTTCTTGCGGCGCCCTCGGATCCATACAGTAACCAATGTGGATATCAATCGCTTCCGCCGCCTTGGGATTAACGATGAAATAGGTAATGCTGTCGGGAGTCACGGCGAGGCCGAGGCTGGGGGGCAGCAGGCAGAACATGGCGCGGTGCCGCTCATCATCGCTAAGTTCCTGAAACACCGGCAAAAGGGTTTTTCTCGTCGAATTGAAACCACCGTCGATGTGGGTGAAATAATTGAGCCGAGTGACATGATTCTCGTCATCGCTCCATTCCAGGAAGCGAGCGTTTTCAGGCGGCACATGATCGCCGATACCGGAATGCAGGCGATTGGCGTGATAACCGTCATTGAAGTTTTCCAGCATTACCTTCCAGTTCCATGGCAGGTCTTCATAGGTGACACCGATTTTTGTGTAACAGCTATCCAGTTCGAAATGGGACAACAACTCCGTGAGTTGCTCTAAAGTCGG
>JAAXHV010000450.1 GCA_012270695.1 Gammaproteobacteria bacterium
ACCAGGCCCACCTGGCCATTCCTGAATGTGCGTTTTTTCTGGTAGAAAAACCCGGCCGTCCAGTTGATCGGGCCTTCGTGTTCGGATGTGACGCGAAACTCCGTTGACCAGGACTTGACGGATTCATCTGCCATGGATACCGCAGGGACGATGGGTGGGCCGAAGCAACTGATAAAAAAATTGAACTCATTACAACCAAAAAAACCGAATATCAGCCGCGTTGTATCGTCAAAACGCGATATCTCCCGCTCCATATAGGAACCTGTCCAGGTTGCCGATGCCCAGTCCAGACCGTCGTAATCAGCGATGACATTGAACATATCCACATCATCAATGAATTTTTGTTCGGTAAATATTTTCGAAACAGGCGCATCTCCGTCGGCAAACTCGGGGAAATTCTCAAACAAACCGCCGGTATCCATTCGCTGGAAATAATAGATGCCTGTTAAGCTGAAAGCCTCTGTGGGAGTAAACAGGACGCTTACCCTGCCGCCGGTGGTGTCCTCGAAATTGGCTTCATCTATCGGCAGCTGGGTAACGCCCAGCAGAGTCGATTCAATGTCATCGACATAACCACTTTCATCCCGCTGGTAGACGGCTGCGCGCACTGCAAGCATATCCTTGACCAGCGGCATGTTGACCATTCCATTGATGCCATAGTTAATGCCGCCATAGCGCGTGTCCGATATGGTGGTTTCCACTGCGGCCTGCCACCTGTCCGTTACAGGACGTTTCGAGATCACACGCAACGTACCGCCCATGGAACCCTGACCGTAGAGTGTGCCCTGCGGCCCCTTCAGCACCTCAACGCGCTCAACATCCCAGAGTTTTAAATCCATCTGCGCGAAACCGGAATCCAGGTTATCACCAGGAAGACCCGCAATCGGAATTTCGTCGTAGTACAAACCTACTTGTGGCTCACCAATGGACTGAACGTTACGGATGGAATAACGACGGTTACCGGGGCCTTCTCCGAATTGCGAAAGAGAGGTTATCTGGCTGAAAAAATCAATAAAGTCATCGGCAACCAGCTCTCTCAGAGTATCGGAGCCAAGTGCCTGTACGCTGTATGCGGTATCCTGCAGCACGGTTGCGCGCTTGGTGGCGGTGACAACGATTTCTTCAAGTACGGATGAGTCCTGGGCAAAGGCGTTCCCCCAGCCTGACAACAACACGCAAAAAGTGGATAGAACAAACTTCAGGATATTGTTATTCACTCTGATTCCCCCCGGAGATTGTAATGTTGCCATTAATGTATTCTGTACACACAATGATTATCAGGTATCGTCCTGCCTTTTTCAACATGTATTTGCTGATGTACCGGAAGCCCTGCTTTACCCATTGCATACAAATCTTGTACATAATATTCTCTACCTTAACTTGGGGGAAAGCATGGCTACAGTAAACATTTCTTTTCAGGATGACTTGTTGAATGCGATTGATAACGTCGCGAAAGAAGAGGCACGCACCCGTTCCGAATTCCTGAGAGAAGCCGCGCGCATATACATCGAACGGAAACGCAGATGGGAAGAGATTTTCTCCTACGGCAGAAAACGGGCACTGGACAATAACATCAAGGAAGAAGACGTCCTGAATGAAATCAGGGCTTATCGCCGAAGAAAGACAAGGGACTGATGGCAAATCACCGTGTTGTCCTGGATACGAATGTTCTGATCTCAGCGATTTTATTCGGCGGCAAACCCCGACTGATACTCAATGACGTCATTGCCGGGCGTGTCGATTGTATCCTTTCTTCAGAAATACTGGATGGATGGTCAAACGCCGAGTTCTGGTTGCGTCGGCAAACTACCTGCAACCTGGCACAAGCACGCAACATTGTGGTCACGATGTAGTCTTGACTGTGGGCGCGATTACTGTCATACGTTGAATCTCTGAACCATCGGGAGATTCCAGTGGAACTTGGACTACGCCAGGCAAAAGCCCGCCTTTCTGAGCTCGTCACTGCCGCACAGGGCGGTGAACACGTAATTATCACGAAGCACGGACAACCCGCGGTCGAACTCGTACGCTTCCGCAAACGGGGTGGTATTGACTTTGGGAAACTGAAAGAGGCAAGACAGCGGCTTGGACTCAAAGACAGCGACATGGATTGGCCGCAAGAATTCGATGATCCGGCATTCAGCCGCAAGGTACTGGGTATCGAGTAGGTTGCGCCCGACCTGTGCGCATACTGCTCGATACTTCATATATCTATCGGCTGATGATGCAGCCCGCACGCCTGCCTGACGCAGAGCGTTTGATTCTTACCAACCAGACGATACAACTCTATGTAAGCGCGGTGTCGATAACATGAAAACTAACCATTATCTTATTTCCCTGGCAGCTATCCTGATTTTGCAGATCTGCCTCGCTGGCAAGCTGCTTGCCGGCGACCTGCCGGACAAGGCCACTGTGGCAACCGGACCGGTAAATGTAGCCGAAACATATGCGTCACAGGTACAGATCTGTGAAACGCCGGATCCCGAGCTACCCTCCTCCGCATTCAACCTGGTAAAATCGGCGCCTGATGAGGACGGCGATTACCACGTGAACTACGGTTGCAAACTGGCTTGCCTTGATTGGCGTGAATGCCTGGTTCCTGCATATAAAGATGACGGCATGGAGTTGTTGACGCAGGGACGCAACCCGGACGAGCCCAAACTGGCGCTCGCCTACGTGGTTGATGATATGGCCGGCCACCTGGCGTTCAC
>JAAXHV010000451.1 GCA_012270695.1 Gammaproteobacteria bacterium
GGGCTTGTAATTTGTCCGAGCCTCTGATGGAGCAGGAGCTATCTTTGGTTGCACATCTGGATGGTCTGGCATTTGCCTCGCTCATCGGTCTGGCTTTGATTATCGGCCTGCTTGCAGGCAGCTATCCAGCTTTTGTCCTGTCTGGTTTTATGCCAATTCATGTACTTAAAGGCAGATTGAAAGTTGTCAGTGCGGGATTTTTCAGCCATTTTCTCGTGGTCTTCCAGATCGCGCTGTCTGCGGTTCTGGTCATCTGTGCTCTGATTATGACCGATCAACTCAACTATTTGCGGACCAAACCCCTGGGATTTGACAGCGAACACCTGATTGTCGTCAGTGGCCTCAGCAAGCTGCGAGACCTGGGGCCAAAAGGCATTGAGACCTATCGGGACGCCCTGTTATCCCATCACGCAATTCTCGGCGTGACCCAAATGTTTCACATGATGGACAATAGACACCAGTCGCGCGGGGATGTGGTACATGGTGGAACAGCCTTAAAAGGCGTAGAGATCTTTTTTGTCGATTATGACTTTGTGCCAACGCTCGACATCAAATTGATCGAAGGGCGAAATTATTCACGAGAACGTGTAACAGATCCTGCTGCGTCTGTGATTATCAATGAAACGCTGGCCAGGCAGTTGGGACCGGGGCCACCGCTTGGAAAAACACTGAAATTTTTTGATGATATGACAGTGATCGGGGTGGTGAATGATTTTCATTTTCGCTCTCTCCATCACAAAATTGGCCCCGCACTCCTGAAATGCAAGCCAGAATATCAATTTAGCCGGTTGCTGGTTCGGGTGCGTGCCGAAGATATCCCCGGCACACTGGCATTTATGAAAGATCAATGGGAAGCCGTGACACAGTCTTCCGGATTCCGTTATTCATTTCTCGATGAGAGCATCGATCGCCAATATCGAACCGAAGAGCGATGGCATCGCATGATCGGGTACGGAACGCTGTTTGCCATTTTTATTGCGTGTCTGGGGGCGTTTGGATTGACAGCGTTCGCCGTGACGCGGCGAACCAAAGAGATCGGCATTCGCAAGGTATTGGGTGCCAGCGTGACACATGTGGTGAGTTTGCTGTCGCGTGAGTTTGTTCTGCTGGTGGGGATTGCAAATGTGGTTGCCTGGCCAATCAGGACCTCGCCCTGGACGATCAGGCGGATGGCGTGGACCTGGTCTTTCTGCTCGGGCTGGCGCTGGGCGTGGGGCTGGCCGCGGGCAGCTACCCGGCCTTTGTGCTGTCAGGATTTCAGCCTGTTGCGGTGTTGAAAAGGAGGCTCAGCTTCGGAGGGTCCGGCCTGTTTGGCCGGGCGCTTGTGGTTTTCCAGCTTGCCCTGTCCGTTTTCCTGGTGGTCAGCGCGCTGCTGATGGCCCGGCAACTGGAGTATCTGAGGACGAAGCCGCTGGGCTTTGAGAGCGATCACGTCCTGCGCATC
>JAAXHV010000452.1 GCA_012270695.1 Gammaproteobacteria bacterium
ACCTGCCTGCCCTGCGCGGACGTGACCAACCTCTGGGCCACTCATGGTCAGGGCGCCCCCGTCTTCAGTTTCCTGGGACACACCGACGTGGTGCCGGCAGGGCCTGAAGCAGACTGGGATTCACCGCCGTTTGAACCCCGGGAACGGGACGGCTACCTGTATGGTCGCGGCGCGGCCGATATGAAAGGCAGTATTGCCGCAATGGTTACCGCGCTGGAGCGTTTCGCCGCAGACAATCCCGCACATGACGGCACCATCAGCCTGTTATTGACCAGTGATGAAGAGGGCATTGCGATCAATGGCACGAAAAAAGTAGTGGAATACCTGGAGCGGAACGGTGTCAGGATTGACTGGTGCCTGGTAGGCGAACCCACCAGCCATGAAAAGCTCGGCGATGTTATCAAGAACGGCCGCCGCGGTTCCTTGTCGGGCGTGCTCAGCGTCTCCGGCGTTCAGGGCCATACAGCCTACCCTGCATTGGCAAACAACCCCGTGCACCTGGTTGGCCCGGCCCTGGTGGAACTGAGTCGGCAGGTCTGGGATGAAGGTAACGCCCACTATCCGCCCACCAGCTTTCAGATCTCAAACATCCATGCAGGTACTGGCGCTGAGAATGTCATACCAGCCGCTGTGGAGGTCAGCTTCAACCTGCGTTTTTCCACCGAATGGACTGAACAGAAACTCAAAGACGCAATAGATAACCTGCTGCAAAAGCATAATTTGCACTACAACATCCTCTGGCGGCCTTGCAGCCAACCCTTCCTGACGCCGTCCGGGAAATTAATTGATGCGGTTCAATCCGCAGTTGCGGCTGTCAGCGGCGTCACGCCGGAGATCTCCACGGCCGGCGGCACTTCCGACGGGCGCTTTATCGCGCCTGCCGGAGCCGAGGTTGTGGAACTGGGTCCGGTAAACGCCACCATCCACAAGGTCAACGAGTGCGTCCGCAGCGCCGACCTGGAGACGCTGTCAGAGCTGTACGAGGACATATTAACCCGGTTAATGAAAAAAGATTGACCGGTCGGTGTCCTCGATAAGTCACGGATTAATCTGCTTACGAAAGACGTTACGTTGATGACAGATGTTCATGACAGTCAGGCTTGTTACCTTGTCAGGCCATCCATTTTTTGCAGGCGTAACTGGAATCGATCACAAGGTTTATCATCTAACCAGTTGAGAAATTCCAGCATCAAATCCGCGGTCAGTCCCCAGACATAACCACCGTCCCAGTCAAAAGCATGGGTGGTTCGCGGCTTACCCGGAAAATCAACGGTATGCGTGGTATTGACTTCAGGGAGTAACAATACCCTCACATCGGCAATGATCACCTCTGCCACTTCGTTTGTGTTGGCCGTCATCTCAGGTGCGCGATCGGCCCAACCCACAACAGGCGTCACGTGGTGGCTGGCGATACTGTAGGCGTCATCCAGGCGGCCCATGATGGTGACGGCGTCAGGGTCTATCCCGAGTTCCTCTTGCGTCTCCCGCAGAGCCGTGGCGGCCATGTCCTTATCACCAGCATGATACACGCCGCCGGGGAAGGACACCTGCCCGCGATGGCTGGAAACGGTCTCGGTCCGTCTCGTAAAAACGACTTCAACGGCGTCATCCGGGCCCGGCCAGAACAGCAATAAAACCGCGGCCCGGGAGTAGTCGCGAGGGAATACGCGTTCAGGGAAGGTTTGCGGCTTTCGCTGCTTGAGCGTTGCCAGGCGTTCCTGGAACCATGTTCTGAAACTCATCAGACTGCACCGGGTTGTACAGGGGCGATACAACGCCCCTGCCTCCCCGGTTTTCTGTCTTCCCGCCTCAGTTACTGGCCGCCTTGTCGAACTGCTCCTCTTCCGTAGAACCCGCCAACGCCGTTACCGATGACCGGCCGCCCTGGATAACGGTAGTCACCGCGTCAAAATAACCGGCGCCCACTTCCTGCTGGTGCGAAGCAAACGTATAACCCCGTTTCGCCGCAGCAAATTCCGGTTCCTGTATCATCTCGACGTAGGCTGTCATGCCTCTATGCACATAGTTATGGGCAAGATCAAACATGTGGTACCACATGTTATGTATCCCTGCCAGCGTGATGAACTGGTATTTATAACCCATCGCCCCCAGCTCACGTTGAAATTTGGCTATGGTGATATCGTCCAGGTTCTTCTTCCAGTTGAAAGAAGGCGAGCAATTATAGGCCAGCAGTTGCTCCGGGTATTCCCCGTGTATCGCCTCGGCAAAACGTCTGGCCTCATCCAGATCCGGCACCGCCGTCTCGCACCAGAGTAAATCCGCGTAAGGAGCGTAGGCCAGCCCACGGGCAATCGCCTGGTCAAGCCCGGCGTGGGTAGCGTAAAATCCTTCTGCGGTGCGCTTACCGGTGATGAACGGATGATCCCTTTCATCCACGTCGGAGGTGAGCAGCGCAGCGGCATTCGCGTCCGTCCTGGCCAGAACAATGGTCGGAACATCCATGATATCCGCCGCCAGTCTTGCCGCGACCAGCTTCTGGATCGCTTCCTGGGTGGGCACCAGTACTTTGCCTCCCATGTGTCCGCATTTCTTGACGGAGGCAAGCTGGTCCTCAAAATGCACACCGGCAGCGCCGGCTTCAACCATGGCCTTCATCAATTCAAACGCGTTCAGGACACCGCCAAAACCGGCTTCAGCGTCGGCGACAATCGGCGCAAAGTAATCCACGTCACCGTCGCCCCTGGCGCACTGGATTTCATCGGCCCGTTTAAAGGCATTGTTTATGCGTCGAACCACAGTAGGGACTGAATCGACCGCATAAAGTGACTGGTCAGGATACATAGTCTCTGAGGTATTGCCGTCGGCCGCCACCTGCCAACCCGACAGGTAGATGGCTTTTACCCCTGCTTTGACCTGCTGCACGGCCTGGCCGCCGGTCACCGCGCCCAGACTGTTAATATAATCTTCGTTTTTGATCAATTCCCATAACTTCTCGGCGCCGCGTTTAGCCAGTGTATGTTCAATTTGTACGGAACCCTTCAATCTCAATACGTCAGCAGCGCTATAATCCCGCCTGATGTTTTTCCAACGGGGATTCCCTGCCCAATCCTGCTCAATTTGCCTTATTTTATGATTCATCTGATACTCCTTAACAAAACGAAAACGGATAATATACACTGTCTGTGTGTTGCCTGCAAACTGGTTTGGGAACACCGGGCAACGCTCGCGAAACAACGATATTGGCAGTCATATCCCGTTAAGCTATTATTAGCAAAATACCCGAAATATAACCGGAATG
>JAAXHV010000453.1 GCA_012270695.1 Gammaproteobacteria bacterium
GCCGATGGCACCGCAATATACAGTCCGTCGGAACTCCTCCAGTTCTTCAATGATCTGCATGGCCCGAAGTTTCGGCGCGCCGGTTATGGAACCGCCCGGAAAAGCTCCTCGCAACAAATCAAGCGCATGCCGTTCGCGTACCAGGCGGCCGGTCACCGTGCTTACCAGGTGATGCACGCTGGCAAAACTTTCCAACGCAAATAACCTGGGGACCATGACACTGCCGGTTTCACAATTCTTGCCAATATCATTCCTCAGCAAGTCGACGATCATCAGGTTTTCAGCGCGGTCTTTTTCGCTCTCAAGCAGTTGTTCCGCCAGGGCTTTGTCTTCATAGGCATAAACGGAGCGTCTTATGGTGCCCTTAATGGGTTTAGTCTCCACCAGATCATTGGAAACGGAAATAAACCGTTCCGGCGACGAACTCAAAATGCAGCCCTGCTCAAGTCGAAAAAAACAGGCATACGGGGCAGGATTGGATTTCCTTAACTGCTGGTACACACTCCACGAATCGCCGGCAACGGCAATGCTGAAGCGCTGCGCCAGGTTGACCTGGTAGCAATCACCGTCGCGAATATAGCGTTGAATCCGTTTAAAGGCAGCCGTATATCGCTCCTTGTCAGTGTTATTCTGTAAGGGCGATTGTACCGAATGCCCTGCCGTTTGCCTCGTATGATCAGCGCTGAACAATTCCTGCAAGTCCTTCCACTCGTCCGCGCTGAGCCTGGCCCCGTCCGCTGCTATCAACCAAGTTCGTCTTTTATGATGATCGACGATTACCGCCCAGTCATACAGACCTATAGCCATATCGGGCATGTTGACATCATCCTGACAGAGCGCCGGCAACTGTTCTATACGACGCCCCAGGTCATAGGAGAAATACCCCAACGCCCCCCCGGTAAAAGGGAACCCGGATAAATTGATACGGCGGTCGCCCAACTGCTGTTTGACCAAGGTAAACGGATCCTCGCCCGAGTATTGCAAAGATTCCCCCTCGGCTATCCTGGTCTCGTTGTCGCAGGTGAGAAGGGTGCGGTAGGGGCGGGCGCTCATTATGTCATAACGGCCACTGTCAATCACCGGATAGCCGCTGTCCAGGAATATACTCCAGGGCTCTGCGGCGATTTGACTGAACAACAGCGCCGAGTCCCGGGCATAATCCAGTTCAACCAGCCTCATTGCGCCCCTCCCTGGGCGCAACCCTTCGGGCGGCTTACGCCGTGCAAATCGTCTATCCTGAGATTTGTCATCGCATCACCTGGTGAGAAATCCGGGTTAACGCCGCTACCGCCACCGCCGTCGAGCAATTGTTGGCGCTGCGTAATTTCTCGTCGGATAACGGCAATAAATCCTCAAAATCGACCAGTTCGTAATCATTCTTCAGGGCCAGTTTGTTGACGATAAAGCGTCCTGCACCGGCGGCCACGATGTTTTTTCCAACTGAATTCCCAACCCGGTCTGTCACCTTGTTGAATGCCAGGTCGATTTTTTCAAACTGTTTTTCCGCAATATGGTGGGCGACGTCAAGCCAGGGTTGCAAGGCATCAGTTTCGTCATACTCCGCTCCCAACATCCTTGCCAGACGTTTAATACTATGGTAGCGGGTTTTCTCGCCGCCGTCAGCCGCAGGGATTAAATCGAAGCGTTCATCCAGATCTCCGGTGATACGATAAACGTCCGCCATGCTGGCAAAATACTCCGCGGCTATGGACTGCCAGACGTTCTTGTAAGGTAAGCGCTCAAGCACGGCCATAACGGGCGTTCTGGTAATGCCCGTATAGACCAGTTCACCGGTCCGCAGGCGCTCCTGGTCGGTATAGCCGCGGCTGCAAACCTGCTGTTCATGGAATGGAATGATATCCGTAGTGGTAGTACCCAAGTCAACCAGAATACCTGAGCCCAGGTATTTTGCAACATAAGTTGCGGTTGCATGCCAGTTGGCTGACGCGACGTCGGCATGGCAGCCTTGCAGCCGGTCAGGTGTTATCAAACCTTTGCTGCCTGCATACACATAGATTGGATTACTCCGACCAAGGCGAGCCGCTATGTAATCCACCAGTTGTGTCACGCCATCCTGTCGTCCGGGAAAGCAGTCTGCCAGTTCCCCGGTCATGGTCAGGGTATGGACACAGTCACCGGAGGGAAGGGAGTTTACTGCCCGGGCGACGGGGTCGGCCAGCCTGTCGATGCCCTGCCATAACGGGGTCGCAAACTGGTCCAGGGCACACAGCACGCCGTTATGATCAAGGCGGGCGATCTTTAAATGTGCCCCGCCAATATCCCAACCTGTATAATTTTCTGCATGCATATCATCCCCGTCATCGACCTGAAAGACGGCCTGGTAGTTGCGGCCAGGCAGGGTAAAAGACAAACCTACCGACCCCTGGCTACGCCGCTTTGTCCGGAAGCGGATATCCTGGCCGTCAGCCGCGCCTACCTGTCCGTATTCCCTTTCAGGACATTTTATATCGCTGACCTCAATGCCCTTGAAAATAACGGCAATAACCACGCCCTTATCAGCCGATTGCTGGAGGCGTACAGCGGGATCAGCTTATGGATAGACTCCGGCCTTGAGCCGTTCATCGATGAAAACTCCAGGCGCTTCCGGGGTCGCGTCAGCAACATACTGGGCTCGGAAACAGGCATCACCCTTGAACAACTGGACAATTATACGCGTAAATCGAATTGTATCTTATCATTGGATTACACTGACAAACGCTTTCTCGGCAATATGGATTTACTGGAGCAGCCGGCCCTGCTGCCGCAACGCGTTATCATCATGTCCCTGGGACGGGTGGGTTGCAGTACGGGGCCGGACCTGGAACAGATCGGCGACCTGATGGATAAACTGCGGGGCAAACAGGTCTATGCAGCCGGCGGCGTGCGCAACACCGGGGATTTACGCCTGCTCGCCGCCCATGGCGTACACGGCGCGCTGCTTGCATCATCCCTGCACAACCGCCGGATCACTTCGGAGCATCTGGTTCAGCTACAGGGCACGTAGCAAACAAAGGTGCGGACAGTCTTTTCAAGACACGCTGTGAATACATCCCTGTACGCTTGACCATCCGCTGTCCCTGCGGATGACAGTCTTGAAAAGACTGTCCGCACCTGCTCCAGGTTTCCGTGCTCTCTGTGGCTGAAACATCAAGCAAAAAAAACCCCGGCTGATGCCGGGGTCTTTATTACGGTTGTGCCACGCTCATGAGTGAGCCTGGAACGGGTGGTCCGCGTCTCCACGCTTACTCAATACTTCGGAAGCCTTGGGTTCACGCGCAACAGCACGTTTGATTGACATCTTCGTGGCTTCGTAGTTGTAGTCCTGAATCTTGCCATCATCTTCAGCCAACCAGTGGATAAACACGCCAACGCAGATAAAAATATCATCAGCTTCATCGGCAGGAATGGTGCCATCTTCAACACAATCCATCACTGCCATGGATACCGCTCGCTGAGCCGGTCCGAACATCTGCACGGCCTGCTTTGCGCCTTTGATAGTGACTTTGTTGAACATAACCGTAGTAGGTTTACATGCCAGGTTTGGTGAAACCACTGCCAGCAGGGATGTAAAGCCATCTTTGTTATTGGTAAGCGCATTGCAGGCTGCGGCTTCTGCCGCACTGCCGCGGGGCCCCATAATCAGGTCAATATGAGCAACCTCATTACCATCCCCCACCAATGCTTCACCAACGAGTACTCTATCGATTACGGCCATATTATTACCTCCTTCTTCTGTTTTAAAAATGCTAGTAAGTTTGTCAAGTATTTTAAACATAATAAACCTCCATAAGGTCTATCAACCATATAACCCGCACCGCCAGTCACAACCGGCAACTCAGCCGACACCAAGCCGGTACAATAACAGACTGGCTACAGTCAGATCTGCACAGGTGCCCGGATTTATCTCCGATTCTTTGAGTTCCTTATCAAAGATCATCAACACATCTTTTGCATCGCCAGGATTATCATAGTCCCCAAACTGCTCCAGCACAGGCTGTGTTTTCTTCCTCACCTGCTCAGCTGTTTCGAGCCCATATTTTCTGCGGATATGAGAATCCGGAAAACTCGCCATATACATAAGATAACAGGCAACAACAGCCCATTCTACACTATTCCAGCGATTGTGATAGTTTTGTAAGCATTTTATCCCCAAATTAACGACTTCCTGGTAACCATTTGTGTATTGCAATGCAATAAGATCCCGTTCCTTGGCGGCATCCATGGCTGAATATATATCGATATCCAGTGGTGAGTTTACGTCATATTTGTCAACCTTGCCAAGACCGCCCGGGTTGGCCAGGCGAATGGCCGTAAAAATGTCCTGTGCCTCCTGCCGTCCCAGTGACATCAGGGCAGGTTTGATCATATCCCGGAAATCTCCAGGGGCATCAAGCTGTTCAAACACCCGGATGACAGGCGCAATAAGCAATACCATCCCCAGGTTGGTATTGCAATTAACCGCGGCCAGCGTGGCCTCTACACTCGACAAAATTCTTTTGCCAAGCCCAAGACGATGATTACACAGGATGGGTGTGACGACTTGCGCGCTTTTGATAAAGTCAGCGCATCCCATGCCATGACCGGCGCCGTGACGGCCTACGTTTCCGGGTTTTAACGCGTTGATATCGCTGATGAAACAGTCATACACCTGAGCGGCCAAGCCAACCATAAGGGTTAACCCGGATGTAACAGTTATAATTTAACTGAAAAAGCTGGTGAATGATCTGTTCAAGGCCGGCAGGTTGATCTCTCCGGCCTTAAAAGAACGACCGGTCTTGAGAGAGCTGACGGTAATACGAGCCGGGCTGAACAACATCGGGTCAAGCTTGTAGAAATCAAAGTTAACGCTTTTGAATACCTCGGCGAACGGCTTGCCATAATCTTCTGATGTATTGCTTGGCAATCTACGGGCCAGTTCCTCTGCATCTTCATTCCCCGCATTGACAAACAAATGCACCTGACCACCGAATAAAATCGCATCGTTGGTACGGCTCATGGCCGTGAGGAAGTCTGGCGCGGGTGGGCACAAGGGTACGGTGCCCATACCGTCCACTATTTCTTCCAAGGGGAATTGCATTGTATGGGCCTTGTGCAAGGCGGCCTCAAACACCCGGGCGACAACCTGTACTGCGCCGGCCAGACTCGAGGTGGGCGTTAGAATAAGCGTGAGGTTTTCCGGCGTAACCCGACACCGGGCAGCAATTTTATCGGCAATTTCAACCGGAGGAACAGTATCGACTTCCAACACGATACAGGTTTTATCCGCCTTGTCCCGATAGCCGATTTCATCAATCAATGGTTCTCTGCTGCCCAGGGCCCTGGCCGGGCCGGACCCTAGCGCTCTGAATGTGTTCTGGCCTTTGCCGTGGGAAAGGCTCCAACCGGCGTACTGGCTGGCCAAACAGGCAATCACCGGATGGCTGGTATGAACGTCCACGTGCCATAGCCAGTTTTCATAGTCCCTGGTTGCCCGCAATCTCGCAGTGGCAAGACCTCCGAGACATATTTCGGCAATTTGCCTGCCGGCCTCAATACTGCCACAACCTTTGATTCCCGCGTCTATCAATACACTTCCATTTTCCGTATGGCTGGTATTCAATCCAAGCCCACTGGCAAAGTTGATCAATTGATTGACCTTGGGGGCAATCAGGTTGTTGATGCTCAGGTTTGTTTCTTCTGTGTCAAAATTATTCATATCACTAACTGTTGCATAA
>JAAXHV010000454.1:0-615 GCA_012270695.1 Gammaproteobacteria bacterium
CCTGTGGCATTAATCAGCAAACCACCTGAATCGCTGAGGGTGTGGACCTGATACCGCCCGTTTTCATCGGGGCCGGTTAATTCCTGTTTATTATCGCCGGCAACGGTTGGGGTAATGACACTTCGATCATACGGGGCCGGATCGGTAAACCCCAGGTTCTCCAGGTCTTTGGATGCAGCCGGCCGCCCCGGCAAAACCAGCTGGCTCACACCGGTGTGGACCGTGAGTTCCACAGCCTCTGGTGAAGGCCATACCTGGGGCCAGTAACTTTCCGATATGGAAACCCTGAACCGATGCCCCTTCTTGAAACGATAGGCGATGACATTCAGGGGTACTTCGATCTCATAGACATCCCCCGGCAACAACGCCTCGGGTTCTGCATGTCCATTTCTATGGGTCAGATTAAGCAAGCCGGCAGTAACGTACCAGGATGAACCGTCAGGCCGGATTTCATTAAGCCGAACGGCGACCTTTGCAACCGGCTTATCAACGGAAAGCGCCAGTTTCACCAGCGGATGGCCACAGATTTCAATGTCCTCAGCGAGCGCGTCAGAGTCGAAGATCAACGATTTGTTGTCATCATCCGACTGATCTCGAGGTAATTCCGTTTCCATG
>JAAXHV010000454.1:639-3451 GCA_012270695.1 Gammaproteobacteria bacterium
AAAGTAAGTCCTGTCCCTGATCCGGTCCGAGGGCCAGGTCCGCTCCCCTACCCAGCGCCCCGGCACGGGGTCCGGATACACTTGTCCGGGTACGTTTTCCTGTATATAAACCTGCAGCATGGGTTCATCCATGATGCCTGTATCAATGCCTTTCAGCCAGTGGTCCCACCAGCGTACTTCCTCGTGGAAGAAGCCGATTGCAGGGCCGGGCTCCGCTTCATCGGGAACGTTATGACCATGGGGCCCAATCAACCCCTTCCTGGGGACACTGAGGTTCTCAAGCAAGCGTGGAACAGTATTTGTGTAGACGTCCACAAAGCCGCCGACCGCATAAACCGGACACTTGATCCGGCTGTAGTCTTCATTGACCGAACCATGCTGCCAGTAACTGTCGCGGCGCTGGTGGCGCATCCAGTTGTGGGTCACAGGCCCCACGGCCTCCAGGCGTTTCAGCCATTCCTTGCGCCAATCAGGACCAAACAACGCCGGGTCGGGGGGCAGGGACAGGACATTCATGAACAATTGTCCCCACTCCCAGTTCGCCCGGCCCAGGGAGCCGCCAATATAGTGCGCATCATCGGTATAGCGGTCGTCTGTGCTGCCATGAGTGACGATTGCCTTGAGTTCGGGTGGATTGAGGGCCGCGATCTGCAATGAATTGAATCCGCCCCAGGAAATGCCGCGCATGCCGACCGCCCCCGTACACCACGGCTGCTGCGCCAACCATTTCAATACCTCAAGACCATCCAGTTGTTCCTGTTTCTCATACTCATCATTGATGATGCCATCAGATTCTCCGGTGCCCCTGATATCCACCCTGACACCCGCGTAGCCGCGCGCCGCGGCATAGACATGCGCGGGCTCTGACTTGTTCCGGTCCAGGTCTCGCTTGCGATAGGGAAGATATTCCAGAACTGCCGGAACCGGGGAGGTTTCCGCATTGGTAGGCAACCAGATCCTTGCCGCCAGACGCCTGCCGTCCGGCAGCGGTATCCAGGTATGCTCGATGTTGCGTATGGCCAGCTTTTCCCTGAGCCTGGCGGCGCGTTTTTTGTCGGACGGGGTGGATTGACCGCAGGCGCCCAGCACACTGAGCGAAGCCAGGGCCAGTGCTGATTTCAATAGCGCCCGCCTTGCTGGAATTATTGTTTTCGAACGGCGATACATTCGATTTCCACCTGTGCGCCGATAGCGAGGCCGTTGGCGCCGAACGCGCTCCTGGCCGGATAGTGCTCATCAAAATAGGTTTTGTAGACGTCATTGAACGTTGCCCATTGCGATATATCTGCCAGCATGACCAGGCACTTGACGAGGTCGTTCATGGAATGGCCGTGTGCTTCCAAGGTCGTTTTTATGTTCTCCATTGTCTGCCGTGTCTCTCCTTCCAGTCCGCCGGGTGCGAGATTCATTGTACCGGGCACTATGCCGACCTGGCCGGACAGGTAAAGTGTGTCGCCTACCCGGACTGCTTCGGACAGGGGGAGGCCAGCGGGGAATACTTTGCCCGAGTTGAGATACTCCGCAGAAGCTGCTTCATCAGCCGATAGCGGCGCTGCCATACTGCTGATAATAACCATAAACATAATCAATGTACTGTTTGTTTTACCCATAACTAATCGCTCACGTGTTTGAATTTGGAATTTTCCTTTGAAGCGCATGGCGCAAGTAGTAGTGAATAATAATTGATCTAACAGACAACTTTCAATAGAATAGTGTTGGTGAATACGTCAACCTGTAATTTGAGTGTTGTTCTTGGAGAACTTACCGAAGCGGCACGGGACCATGGCCTGAACGATACTGACTGGGCCGCGCGCGCCGGCTTGCGCAAGGAAACACTCTCGCGTCTGCGCCGCAGACAAAGTTGCGACTTCTCAACACTCCTTGCCCTTGCCGATGCCGTCGATATGAATATCAAGGCGGTCAATGCCATGCCGGTTCTGACGCCTGATGGTCATTTTCCCGAAGTGCTCAATTGGGATTATGAAGAACAGTTGCTCAATTTATGCGCCTCGCGCTCGCTGGCGCCCAGGCGCTGGACAGCGTTGGGGCCGAATTTCTTCATGGCCGGTTTGGCCGTGATGCTCGCCAGCATCGAAGGGTTTGACCGCCCAGGCATGCTGGCCCTGGCCGAGGCCCTGCATCCCGGCGCCAGCGAGCCTGATGTATTCTCGCTCTGGTTACAACACAGCCCCCTGCGCCCCTATCGGTTCCTGCCCATGCTGGACATGGCCATGAAATATGCAGCCTGACCCCACAGCCCGACCGGAGTATAGCGCCGCCTTTCAGAAAATTGTCAGCCGCATTGTCGAATCATTGAGCGGCCTGCCCGATGCAACACTGCCGATAAAAATGTATGTCGCCGGCGGCGCGGCCGTGTACTTCTACACCGGTGTTCGCCTCTCCATAGACATTGATGCCGCCTTCTCTCATCGCATTCTGCTGCCGGACAACCTGGATGTCTCATATCGTGATGCGGACGGCAACGCAATGCTGTTGTACCTGGACAGACAGTATAACGAAGCTTTTGCGCTCATCCATGAAGATGCCCATGAGGATTCTGTCCCACTTGAGTTGGATGGCGTGGACCCCGGCATACTGGACGTCCGGCTGCTGTCTCCGCTGGATCTGGCAGTGAGCAAAATCAGTCGACTCTCCGACAAGGATCGTGCAGATATCACCTCGCTGGCGACACGGGGATTAATCAGCGCCGAAGCCTTACGTCGGCGCGCGCAGGAAGCTGCTTCAGCTTATGTCGGCAACCAGGATGTGCTCAAGACCTCGATTATGCTGGCCTGCCGCCTTGTTGAAGATG
>JAAXHV010000455.1 GCA_012270695.1 Gammaproteobacteria bacterium
GCTGGCCTGCCGCCTTGTTGAAGATGCCCGGCATGACAAAGGCGCCACCTAGGTCATTGATCTCGGTCCCTGGTCCTATGAAATCTTCAGTACCTGCATTTTCACCCACATAGACAAATTGCCCGTCCTTGATCGCGACAGCCTCGGCCCAAGGGCCGGGCTTCGTCAACGGTCAGCGGCCAGATTGATTCCGCCGGTCAAGTGCATACCTACCGGGTCATCGGTGATCTGTTCCTTTATCCAGTCGGTACCCAGCTTCGCCAGCGCCAGACGCCATTCATCACTCATGCGCTCCGTATAGGTCAGGTATTCCTCTTCTTCCGTCGCCTTGCGGATCTGCGACTTCAACCCTGGTTATCAATCGCAACGTATTTCCAAGGCTGGTTATGCGCGCCGGACGGCGCGGTATTGGCAGTCCTTACGGCATATTCGATCAAGACCCTGGACACGGGTTCAGAGGAAAAATGCCTGGTGGTGCGCCTGCTGTCACACTCTTCATACCAGTCTTTGGCTCTTTGTATTATTTCCTGTTCCGGGTAACGGGTAGTTCGAAGACCGGCTCCGGCAAATCAGGGTACATGCGTCGATAGTCGTTCATTATTTATCTGTTAAAACGGAAAGACTGAATTAGTTGTAACGACAACTATACAAGGTTTTTCAGAAAGTTCACGGCGGGAGACACACGTATGCCGGTATCACTGAGATAATCTTTCTTGCCCACGGCAGTTAATTGCCAGGCTTGTGCTTCCGGAAATTTTGTACTCAGGTAGCGAAGACTGCGGTCTATATCTCTGTCAGTCCATTTACATTCGATAATCATCCTGGGATGACGGCGCTCAGTGATTACAAAATCCACCTCGCGACCATCATTATCCCTGAAATAATTCAACTCATAATCCAGCCCCTCGACGTCTTGCTGATAATGTACCCATTTCAGCAAATGACAGGCTACCAGGTTCTCGTAGCGAGCCGCATCGTCTTCAATCACCGACCAGTCAAAATGGTAATGCTTGCGTTCCTTTTTGACTGCCCTTATTTTTGGACCGCCGATAGGAGGCAATCGATAAATGGCGTAAAGCCTTTCCATGATGTCCAACCACGATGAGGCGGTTTTATGGCTGATTCGTAAATCTTCACGAATAGCATTAATGGATAATGGAGAACCTACCAGTTCGGGCAAACGTAACATCAACAACTCAAGTTGCCCGAGGTCCTGCACCCGTTCCAGAGACATGACCTCTTCCCTGACCAGGCGTGTCCGATACTCACGAGACCAGCGTCGAGCTTCTGTTTTACTGCTGCCCAGAAAGGGTTCGGGAAAGCCGCTGAGGGACAATAACTCCAATAACTGCGAGTTTGTTTTCAAACCCAACTCCGCTACTGTAAACGGGTGTAAACGTAACATGTGATAACGTCCCTGGAGAGAATCTCCACCGTAGCGATAAAGATCGAGACGGCCACTTCCCGTTACCAGAATCTGCTGTTCCGGCCAGCGGTTGTCATACAGGCCTTTCAGATAATTTCGCCACTGTCGATATTTATGGATTTCATCAAAGATCCATAAATCTGATACCGGCAACTCACGCTTGAGTATATGTTCCCTGTGTTCAACGACATCCCAGTTAAGATAACCTTTATCAGCGCCCGGCAAACCCCTGGACAAGGTGGTTTTCCCGACCTGGCGAGGGCCGGCAAGGAAAACCATCTTTTTTTTGAGGTCACGATTTACCTGTCCTGTCAGGTAGCGCGGGGTTATATCCATCAGGCAATTTTACTGGAATTTTATACCATAGTCAAAAATACCCGCCTGTATTTTACACTGATATGGAACACACAGTTACTTATTCCTGTTTATAGATTTTCCCTTGCTTCATGACAAAGCTGACGTTTTGCATCAGACTGATTTCTGCCAAGGGGTCGCCTTTGACGGCAACAATATCCGCCCGTTTCCCGGCTTCAAGACTGCCCGCTTCGTCTTCAATCCTGAGCAACCGTGCATTGTTGATCGTTGCGGACTGCAAGGCA
>JAAXHV010000456.1 GCA_012270695.1 Gammaproteobacteria bacterium
ACGTCCCCCACCGTGCGGGCGGATTTCTTGAACTTGGAGGCCGCGCCCAGGCCCAGTTCGGACATGGCGTAGATAATCCGTCTCTGTACCGGCTTCAAACCATCGCCGATGTGAGGCAGGGCCCGGTCCAGAATGACGTACATGGAATAATCAAGGTATGCCTTTTCAGTGAATTCATATAACGGTTGGGTTTCGTTGCGTTCGAAATCCAGGGTAAGATTTTCCTGCATGGCGCGGTCCTGCTTGAGCAATAAAACATTCATAATAAGGATTGACACGATACCAGTAAAGAGGACACCGTTGCAGCAGCGCTGCCAGGGCGCTCTCAAGGCACCCCAAGGCAACAGCTCCCGGACTTTGCGTACTTTATAATCATTCTGACTGAATGCGAACAACTCCTTGACAGCATTGGAATTTTAATTTATTCTTTGACAGAAGCGCTTGATTACCAACCACCTGATAGCATGGGGGGAAGAAGTAGTGGCAACTGTAGATGAGAAAAACGCGGCGCCGCCTGATGCAGCAGCAAGCGTCAAAACCAGGTACGAGATCTCCGTTGGTGATACGTTTAACGGTAACCTTGACCACAAATTCGATGAAGACTGGATCAAAATCGATCTGGTCAGGGGCACATCCTATCAAATTACCCTTTCAGGCCGTGGGTCGGCTCCCGAGAAGTCGGAGGACCCCATCCTGAAGCTGTTCGATGCAGGTGGAAAACACCTCCTCACAAACGATGACATCGACGTTGCAAAAGGGGTATTCGATTCACGCCTGACATTTACCGCGGAAGCCAGCGCCACCTACTACATCAGTGCCAGCAGCTATTCGGGCAACCCGACAAAAGACAATTCCGGCGACTACACGCTAACGGTGGAACAGGTCAAACCGGGCCAGGTAGTGGACGTATTGGAGACTATCACGGGTACGAACGGCAGTAACAGCATCCGTGGCACCAGTGACGGGGAAAAAATCGCCGGCCTGGGAGGTAATGATTTTCTGTACGGCCGCGGGGGCAACGACGAACTGGACGGCGGGTCGGGAAACGACACATTGACGGGCGGTCCCGGCGCGGACAGGCTAATCGGAGGCACTGGCGACGATACCGCTTCTTATGCTGACTCGCGCGCAGGCGTCACAGTGCGCTTGCATGTCCCCGTCGCGCGGGGCGGCGACGCCGAAGGCGATATATTCGGCGATACGGTCACCTTCAGTTATACCCAGAAAGGCGAACAGATAGTGAAGGAACTACCCGATATCATTAACCTGACAGGCTCAGATTACGATGACATCCTGGCCGGCGATGAACGGGCCAATACGATCTCCGGTGGCGGAGGCGACGATATAATATATGGCGGTCCGAGCGGAGACTACAGAAACGCGGATATACTGAACGGTGGCTCCGGTCATGACGAGCTGTTTGGCGGCATAGGCGATGATACGCTGAACGGTGACCGGGGCGATGACATGCTTAAGGGTGGGCCCGATGATGACATCCTGGATGGCGGTGACGGCGATGACATTCTGACCGGCGGTGACGGCGATGATGTTTTCAAGTTCAGCCCCGGGGATGGAGATGACGATATCATGGATTTCCGCGTCTCGCGATATGAACACGACAGGATTGACCTGAGTGATTTTGAGGACATCAATTCCATGGAGGAGTTGTCCATAAAACAGCGCGGCGATGATACCAGAATTGATCTGGATGAGTACGACGGTGGGGAGATCTGGCTTGTGGACTTCGATAAGGACGACCTGGATGAGGAGGATTTCATCTTCAACCCGAATACCACAGGCACTGACGACGACGACAAGCTGACCGGTAACGCCGAAGATAATGAAATCAGGGGCGAAGAAGGCGATGACAAGATATACGGTGAGGCCGGCGACGACGAGCTTTACGGGGGCGATGGGGATGACACCCTGTACGGCGGCGCAGGCGACGACGAGCTTTACGGCGGTAAGGGAGACGACGTGCTTGACGGTGGTGACGGCGATGACATCTTCGTGTTTGACAAAGGCGACGGGGAGGACACCATCGCCGATTTCACTATTACGAGAGAAGAGGGAGACAGGATTGACCTGAGAGATTTCGACTTTGATTCATTCAGCGACCTGAGCGATAAGATGAAAGAGGAAGGGAGTAGTACCCACATTGAACTGGGTTCTGATCAGACGATTATACTCCTGGGTATAGACCCGGATGACTTGAGTTCAAGCGACTTCATACTTTAGCCCAAACTCCTGCCTTCATTCCGAAGCTTGCAAGGCAAGCAGGTTCGGCTACGGAATGAAAATGTTTTCTTTTCTTATATCGTGGCAAGATCTCCCTTGCGTTCCAGCCAGTCTTTGCGGTCCGGCGAGCGTTTCTTCGCCAGCAGCATGTCCATCATCTGGTCCGACTTGCTGTCTTCGGGTAAGGTCAGTTGCACCAGGCGGCGCGTTTCCGGCGCCATGGTGGTTTCCCGCAACTGCACCGGGTTCATTTCCCCCAACCCCTTGAAACGCTGCACGTTCACCGCGCCCTTGATCTTCTCCGCGGCGATGCGGTCCAGCACGCCGGACTTCTCGGAATCGTCCAGGGCATAAAACACTTCCTTACCGACGTCGATGCGGTACAGGGGCGGCATGGCCACGTACACGTGACCGGCGCTGACGAGTGGGCGGAAATGCTTCAGGAACAGGGCGCAGAGCAGGGTCGCGATATGCAGACCGTCCGAATCCGCATCAGCCAGGATGCAGATGCGGCCGTAGCGCAAGCGGGATAAATCCTCGGAGCCGGGGTCCACGCCAAGCGCCACCGAGATGTCGTGGACTTCCTTTGAAGA
>JAAXHV010000457.1 GCA_012270695.1 Gammaproteobacteria bacterium
GAATTTTTCACCAGGTGAGAGCTGGTTTCTGGCTAGGCGGTTTCCTGCAGAGTGAGACCCAACTCCTCGATCATCCTGTCGCGCATAATGAACTTCTGCAGCTTGCCGGTGACCGTCATGGGGAATTCATCGACAAAGCGGATATGATACGGCACCTTGTGGTAGGCGATCCTGTCTTTACAGTACGCCTTGATTTCGGTCTCGTCTGCTTCCTGCCCCTCTTTAAGTTTTATCCAGGCGCAGAGTTGTTCTCCGTACTTGTCATCCGGGACGCCGAATACGGCAATGTTCTGGACCTTGTCATGGCCATACAGGAACTCTTCGATTTCCCGAGGATAGATATTCTCGCCTCCGCGTATTACCATGTCTTTCACGCGCCCGACGATATTGCAATAGCCTTCCGCATCGATGGTGGCCAGGTCGCCGGTATGCATCCAGCCGGCTACGTCAATGGCTTCCCTGGTTTTGTCCGGGTCATCCCAGTAACCTGACATGACGTTATAACCCCGGGTGCATAACTCCCCCTTCTCGCCTGTGGCAACGGTGCGTCCCTCCTGGTCTATGATCTTCACCTGCACGTGGGGGTGAATGCGGCCCACGGTGGACACCCGGCGTTCCAGGGGATCATCGGTGCTGCTCTGGAAACTGACCGGACTGGTCTCAGTCATGCCGTAAGCAATGGTGATTTCGCTCATGTTCATCTCGGCGACGACCCGTTTCATGACTTCGATGGGGCAGGACGACCCGGCCATAATGCCGGTACGCAGGCTGGACAGGTCATAGTCCGGAAAGTCCGGCAGGTCCAGTTCGGCGATAAACATGGTGGGGACGCCGTACAGGGCCGTGCACCTTTCCTCGCTTACCGCTGCCAGGGTCAGCGCAGGGTCAAACCCGTCATTCGGTATGACCATGGTGGCGCCATGGATGGTACAGTTGAGGTTGCCCATCACCATACCGAAACAGTGATAGAACGGCACCGGGATACACAGCCTGTCGCGTTCGCTGAACCTCATTGCCTGGCCGACAAAATAGCCGTTATTGAGAATATTGAAATGGGTCAGGGTCGCGCCCTTGGGCGACCCGGTCGTGCCGCTGGTGAACTGGATATTGATGGCGTCATCGGGCTGCAGCAGGGTGGACAGTTCCTCCAGCCTCTGTTTTTCGGCAGCGCCGCCCATTGCGGGTATTGCATCGAAGTTGTAACAACCGGGAGTTTCCTCCTCACCCAGCCGGATGACGGTTTGCAGGTGAGGTAGCCTGCGGGAAGACAATCGTCCCGGATGGGCTGAATTCAACTCCGGCGCCAGTTCCGCCAGCATGGCAAGGTAATCGCTGCTTTTGAAGCGGTCGGCAGTGACCAGTCCCTTGCAGGAGACCTTGTTCAAGGCATATTCGAGTTCGAGGGTACGGTATGCCGGATTGATGTTCACCAGGATAAGGCCGGCCCTGGCCGTGGCAAACTGGGTGAGCGCCCATTCGGCACAATTGGGCGCCCAGATTCCGACCCGGTCACCGGGGGCAAACCCCAGGGCAATAAACCCGGCGGCGAGATCATCCACGCGCCGCAGCAACTCCCGGTACGTCCAGCGTACGTCCTGGTGGCGAACGACCAGGGCCTCCCGCTCCGGAAACGTCTCCGCCGCCGCCTGCAAAGCATTACCGATGGTTTGGTAGATAAGCGGCTTGCTACTTGAGCCGTTGACAAAGCTGAGACGGGTATTCATCTTGTTCGCACGTTTATAAAGAACATAATACTAGAAAATAACATCGCCGCCAGCAATATGACGGGATACCTGGACCAAGGCGACCGCATAGTTTTCGGTTTCTGTTGAACAGGACAGCAACCCATCTTGCTCCTGGGCGAGCCGGAGTAGTTTGATGACATAATTTCATATCTGCGCTAGGATCAAAAGCAGAAAAAAGGAGGACAGTGAACAAATGCTTCCGCCGGGTGTCACTCACAAACAATTTTCTCAAGCGTTGTCTGCTTTGCGTAAGGTATTGGGCGAGAAATGGGTATTCACCGAGGAGAGTGGTGAGTTGATCAGCTATCGCGATCCTTATGCCATTGTCGATGAGGATCATTTTCGTCCCTCCGCATCCGTTGCCCCGGATGGCGTGCAGGAAATTCAGGCCATACTGGAAATCGCCAATGACTACAATATCCCCCTCTGGCCGGTTTCTTGTGGGAAAAATCTTGCATACGGCGGTGCTGCGCCGCGCCTGCCGGGGAGCGTAGTCCTGGATCTCAAACGCATGAACCGGGTGCTCGAGGTTAACGAACAATTCGGTTACGCCCTGGTTGAGCCAGGGGTGAGTTTTTATGACCTGTACAATTATATCCAGGCGCGTGGCATAAAACTCTGGCTGGACGTGCCCGACCCCGGCTGGGGCAGCGTGGTGGGGAC
>JAAXHV010000458.1 GCA_012270695.1 Gammaproteobacteria bacterium
TTCCTGTGGCAGGCTTCCCTGGGTTCACAGGGCTATCAGGCGGCCGTCTACGCCCTTGGCGTCATCCCTGCGGTGCTGTTGAACAAGGCAACGCTGCCCGCGGAATTGTCCGTGGTTCCCCCCACCGTCACTGTGTTTACCTCCATGTTCCTGCACGGCGGTTTCATGCACCTGGCCGGCAACATGCTGTACCTGTGGATTTTCGGCAACAACGTGGAAGATGCGATGGGACACACGCGCTTTATCGTGTTTTACCTGCTCTGTGGTGTCGCGGCCGTGTTCGGCCAGGTATTACAGGATCCGGGCTCCCAGATACCCATGATCGGCGCCAGCGGCGCGATTTCCGGGGTACTGGGCGCATACCTCATCCTTTATCCCCGCGCCAGGGTGCTGGTACTCATCCCCCTGGGATTTTTTATGCAACTGATAAGGCTACCGGCCTTGTGGGTACTGGGCCTGTGGTTTGTCATGCAGCTAATCAGTTCCGCTCTCACCTCGTCGGAAGGAGGAGGAGTGGCCTGGTTCGCCCACATAGGCGGCTTTGTCGCCGGCATGGCGCTGATACCGTTCTTCAAGACCGGCAACGTCACGTTGTTTCATAAAGCCCACGGTTCCAAGCGGTTATCCAGACGGGTGAGCCGCTGGCCGCAGCAGGACGGACAGCATAACCAACTGGAGGATGCCTACAAGCGATGGTTGAAGCGGTCCAGACACTAGCCAGGAAAACTATTTTGGCATTGTGGATACAGAGATAATTGTATTTAACCCGTTGACTAATCTGCACAAGCCTTCTTCCAGCGTTGCCTCATCCAGGGAACCGTAGGAAATTCTGAGGTAACAGCCATCCACCATGCCGAAGGCGCTGCCGGGCATCACCGCTATCCTGAATTCCCGGATAAGTCGTTTGACGATGTTCATATCATGCAGCTCCGTCCTGAGACGCAGGAAGATATAAAAGGCGCCGTCGGAGCGTATAGCGCCGGCGAGGCAGTACAATTTTTTCAGTTCATCCAGTACAAACATGCGGTTACGGGCAATCTGTCTGATCTTTTCGTCACAATATCCCCGTCCGGATTCAAGCGCGCCCATAGCCGCGTATTGCGAGGCCAGCGGCGGACAGATCAGGTTGGTATCCTGCACCTTCCTCACGGCCTCAAACAGGTGCGCGGGGATCAGCATATAGCCGATGCGCCAAGAGGAAAATCCGTATGCCTTGGATAATGAAAACAGGGAAATGGTGTGCGGGGTTGAAGTCTCCGGACTTGCCGGCGAGAAGTGTCGCAGGTCGTCATAGACGAAGTATTCGTAGGCCTCATCGCTGATGTGGTAAATCCCCCGTTCCCGGCAAAGCTCATTGATCTCCCGTAACGCCTGTTCCGGGTAGACGGCGCCACTGGGATTATTGGGTGAGATGGTGACGACCGCCGCAGTGCGTGGTGTCAGCGCCGCGGCGACTGCATCGGGGTCAATCTGAAAATGTTGATCGGTCGCCACGCAAACCGGTTCACAGTTCAACATCCTGACAGCCATTTCATGGTTGAAGTAATAAGGGGTCGGCAATATGACTTCAGCGCCCGGGTCGGTAATGGCAAACAACGCATTCAGAAAACCCATATTGGCGCCAGCGGTGATAACCAGGCGCCGCCTTTCATCAATGGAGATACGGTTCTCTTCAGACAGCTTGCTCTTCAGCACACCGGCGAGTTCCGGGATGCCTTCCACAGGGCCATAGAACTGGTTCAGTTCCTTGCTATGCGCTAGGACGTTGCGCAGTGCTGCGTCCGGCGGTCCGTAACAGACCACGCCCTGTCCCAGGGATATGGTCCCGGGCGTTGCCCTGATCAGGTCAGCTACCACAGGCACAACGGGGGATTGAACGCAACGTATCCTCTGACTGCTTGTGGTCAGATCATTCTGTTGCATTTTTCAATAAACGTCTGCATTACGCGTTGTTTGCCGTATTAATAAACAGTGTTGCGGTGTGCGACCCTGACGATCACGATGGTTGGTTCGGTGTCCTGAATCCCGTAAACAATTCGATACGGTCCCTGTCTGACTCTGTATCGCTCTTGTCCTGAAAGTTTGCTACAACCTTTTGCTCTGGGGTTATTGCACAAGGCTTCAATGCGTTTTAGTATCCGTTTGACATCCTGGTTGGGAATACTGCGGAGATCTGTTGCAACTGATTTTTTGAATGCAAGTCTATAGCTTGCCATGCGACTTCAAATCTTTCAGTAGTTCTTCATAGCTTATAACGGGTTCGTTTGCGCGCTCATCGAATGCACTCAGGTCTTCCTGATCTTCACGCAAAGCAAGACGCACCGCCTCATTAACCATGTCAGAAACTGAAACCTGCGCAAGTATGGCCTTCATGCGTAAGGCGCGGTGTATCTCTGGCTCAAAATATATTGTTGCTCTTTTGGATAACTCGCTCATAACACTTTACCTCCCGATAAAAGCATAGCGTTATGACGTTGTGACGTCAACGTTTTGCATCCGGCATCGATGGGGTTAAATCAGATACTGATTTTCAGTGTCTGTCTCTGTTATTGGCTGCAGCTTTAAGGAGTTCCATCAGTTGTTGCTTGGCAGCGGTATCGGTGATGGCGGACACCGCTTGGTTGAACAGTTTTACTTTTTGATCGTGTTCACTCAATAGTTGTTCCAGTTTCAGGTTTTCGGCGATACCGGGTCCTTCGCCGGTTTTGTATTTTTCATCCAGGATTTGCAGCAAAGAGAAATAATCATCCTTGCTGGCGCACATGGATTGGTAAGCCTGCCAGGCCGCTGCGGTTTCAGGGCTGAGATCTTCGGTAGCGAGGTCTGACACGGGGAGTGGAGTCCGGTAGAAAAATGAACCGCCTACGGCGTCATATTACCTGACTGGGTTCCTGCCAGCGGCTTACAGCAGGCCAGAGCAAGCTTCGCTGACGAAATGCAGGCGTCAGGCAGCCTTTTCAAGAGCATCCGTATATTGTCCCAAGCAGGCCAGGCTGTTGCATTTTTCCCTGTGCAGGAGAGCGGCCTGTGCTGCGTCGAAGTTTTCCGGGTTGCCTGACCAGGTCTTCAGGCAGGGCTCCTGCAAGGCGCGCCCATAGGAGAAGCTGAGGGGCCAGGGCAGACCGTCATAGCGCCGGTTCATTTCATTCAGGTGAGCCGTTGCCAGGGTTGCGCTTTGGCCGCCGGACAGGAATACGATCCCAGGCAGCGC
>JAAXHV010000459.1 GCA_012270695.1 Gammaproteobacteria bacterium
GGACACGACTGCTGCGGAATATATCGCTGAAAAAGGCTGCAAAGCGGTCGCCCTGGACTGTTTCCCGGAAGCGCCTTTCTGGCTCGGCGTCGAGGCAGATGAGCCACCCGGACGTAACCATAAGACCCTGCTGGGCAACAAGACCATCATCATCCAGCTTCTCACCAACATCGGCAGATTGAACGGCAGGGAATTTACCCTGTACGGCATACCCCTGCCCTTGGAAGGCCTGGACGGCTCCCCTGCCAGGGTATTTGCGATTACGAATTGACTGTTTTTTTACCACAGAGATCACAGAGTACACAGAGGTTTTAAAAATTGAATAGTCACACAGTGAATTGGCAAAAAATACATTACAGACAGCGGGTTTAGCCCATAAAATGAATCATTCCAGTCATAATCTCTGTGTACTCTGTGGTTAATATAAATAAATCGGATATCCACTGATGGCTGAACGTTCGTTTGCAAAAGAAGTCGAAATGCTCCGTCTTGGAGACGGCGATGAACTCCATGGCGAGGGCATTCTCGCCGTTACCAAGGCCCTGCTGCAATCCGGAGTCTCCTATATTGGCGGCTATCAGGGTTCCCCCATCAGCCACTTAATCGATGTCTTTGCCGATGCCCGGGAAATCCTGGAAGAACTGGGCGTACACTTTGAACAGTCCGCCAGTGAAGCGGCCGCTGCCTCCATGCTGGCCGCATCCATCAATTATCCGTTGCGCGGCGCGGTGGCCTGGAAATCCACCGTCGGCACCAACGTGGCCTCGGACGCCCTGGCCAACGTGGCTTCTGCCGGCGTAAAAGGCGGTGTGCTCATCATAGTGGGAGAAGATTATGGTGAAGGGGCTTCCATCATGCAGGAACGCTCCCATGCCTTTGCCATGAAATCCCAGATGTGGTTGCTCGACCCCAGGCCCAACCTGAACGACATCGCCGAGATGGTAGAGAAAGGTTTTGAGCTTTCCGAAGCATCCTGCACCCCTGTCATGATGCAACTGCGGGTACGGGCCTGCCACGTATACGGCGTACTGAATACCAAAGACAACAGACAACCAGCTTTTTCCGTCGCCGATGCCCTGGATGCTCCGACCCGGGACATAGAACGCATCATCCTGCCCCCTTATAATTATCAGCACGAAGTGGAGAAAACCGAACAGCGCTGGCCGGCAGCGGTGAAATTCATAGAGGATAGCGGGCTGAATGACGTGATAGACGGCCGCTATAGCAACGTCGGCATCATCGTTCCCGGTGGGCTTTACAACACCTTGAACAGGGCTATGGAACACGCAGGTTGTTCTGACACTTTTGGCAATACCTCCATCCCCATGTACGTCATGAACGTGGCCTACCCGGTGATCGATGCGGAGCTCATTCGATTCTGCCAGACCAAAAAAGCCGTGCTCATGGTGGAGGAAGGCCAACCGGATTACCTGGAACAAAACATCAATACCATCCTGCGGCGTAACGACGTGCAAACCCGGGTGCATGGCAAAGACGTTTTTTCCATGGCAGGGGAATACACCTGTCACAAGATGGAAGCGGGACTGCGAAAATTTCTGCTGCGCTGGGAACCCTCCGCCGTTACCATCCCGCCGTCGGAAAAAACCAATGGTCAGGACCGGGCAGAACTGGCGCAACTGGTGCCGCAACGCCCATCCGGTTTGTGTACCGGCTGTCCGGAACGTCCGTTCTTCTCCGCCGTCAAGCTGTTGGAAAAAGAATTCGGCAAACTGCAGGTGAGTATGGACATCGGTTGTCATTCCTTTGCGACGCTTGACCCCTTTAATATCGGCAACACCATCACCGGTTATGGTCTGGGCCCCTCCAGCGCGTCGGCTTTTATGGCGCCCCACCGTAAACGCGCCCTCAGTGTCATGGGCGACGGCGGGTTCTGGCATAACGGCCTGACCTCGGGTATCGGCAATGCGGTGGAAAACGAACATGACGGCATCATCGTCGTTGTCGACAACGGGTATTCCGCGGCAACCGGTGGCCAGTGGATCCCATCATCCAGGGCGGATGCCGCTAGGCGCCAGTACCGCGTATCCATCGTCGATGCGCTCAAAGGCGCCGGCGTGAAGTGGATCAGGAAAGTCCACACATATAATATCCAGGAATCCCTGCACGCCTTGAGAGAGGCCATGACCACCAGGGCAAAAGGCCCCAAGCTCATCGTGGCGGAAGGGGAATGTCAGCTTAACCGGCAACGCCGTATCAAGCCGCAGATAAGAAACCTGCTCAAGCAAAAGAAACGATACGTGCGCGAGCGCTTTGGTATCGATGAAGACACCTGCACCGGCGATCATTCCTGCATCAGGCTGTCCGGTTGCCCGTCACTGACCATCAAGGACAACCCCGACCCCCTCAGAAAAGATCCGGTGGCCACCGTTGTCAACAGCTGTGTCGGTTGTGGCGTGTGCGGCGAGGTGGCTCATGCCGCAGTCCTTTGTCCGTCTTTTTACAAGGCTGACATCGTCTATAATCCCAACCTCGCCGACAGGGCACTGGCAGCCTTACGTGCGTTTGTCATCGGCAAACTCCAGGCCTGGTCGGATGTGCGCCGCCGCAAACGCGCCTTTGAAGCCGTTCCTCCACACACACGGGAGCAGGGGTCAGGCGAGACACAGATTTATGCCCATGCCGCCGTTCCCCCGCACGCACGGGAGCAGGTGAAAAACTGGACGCAGCGAGACAGCGCCTTGGGCGCCGTTCCCCCGCACGCCCGGGAGCAGGAGGGGCATGACTCATTCCTGCCTGTACGGAAACAGGAGAAGCTGTCTGCAGAAGCTACAGCTTCCCAGGCAGACAAGCGGACTGAACCCATCAAGGTCGCCATCCTGGCCATGGGCGGACAAGGCGGGGGCGTCCTCAGCAACTGGCTTATCCAAGTGGCCGAACGTTCCGGCTACCTCGCGCAATCCACTTCTGTGCCCGGCGTTGCCCAGCGCACCGGCGCAACCGTTTACTACCTGGAGTTCTTCCCGCGGGAAGCAATCGGGGATAGCCCGCCCGTGTTGGCCCTGATGCCGGTGCCCGGTCACGTCGATGTCATCATTGCCGGTGAACTGGTCGAAGGCGGGCGCGCCATTTTGAGAGGATTGATCACGCCGGAGCGGACCACTGCGCTGGTATCCACCCACCGGGACTACGCCATCGGGGAGAAGACCGCGATGGGCGACGGCAGGGCGGATACTGAAAAGATCGCGAGCGCGATGATGGAAAACGCAAGGCGCTTCATTGGTTTCGATATGGACACACTGGCCGGGCAGACAGGCAGCGTCATCAGTTCGGTATTGCTCGGCGCCGCTGCCGGTTCAGGCGCCTTGCCTTTCCCGAGGGAAGTCTATACGGCAATCATCGCTGAGACCGGCGTTGCCGTAGAGGCCAACCTGAAGGGGTTTCATGCGGGTTATAAACACGCACAAAAGCAACAGATGGAAAAGGACAAATCCGCGCTGGCCGCAGACGCCGGAGCTGCTCATAAGAATGTGCAGGCGCTACTGGACCGGATCCATGCGGAGTTCCCGGCACAAACGCAGGAAATCGTTCGGGCGGCCATAAGCAAACTCAGTGATTACCAGGATGTCAGCTATGCAGAGGAGTACCTGCGCAGATTACAGCCGGTCTTGCAGGCGGACCGCTCTGATAAGGATTACCGGCTTTCCGTCGAGACTGCGCGTTACCTGGCCCTGTGGATGGCTTATGAAGACGCGATACGGGTGGCGGACCTGAAAATCCGTACCGCGCGCTTTGCCCGGGTGAGAAAAGAAGTGCAGGCGGAACAGGGACAGGTCGTTACCTGGCAGGAATTTATGCACCCGCGGGTACAGGAAATCTGCGATATCATGCTCGCCTGGAAGGGCTCGCTGTTCATGAATACTCCGCTGTTGAGAAACTTCATCGGCCTGTTCTGCAAGCGCGGCAGGAAGATCAACACCACGAGCGTAACCGGCTTCCTGTTGCTCTACTTGCTTGCCGGCCTGCGGGTCATGCGCCGTTCAACCTTGCGTTACAAGATGGAAACCGCGGCCATGGAAACATGGCTGGCCAGCGTGCTGTCCTGCGCTGCCACCGATTACGACCTGGCCGTGGAAGTCGCCGAATGCCAACGCCTGGTTAAGGGTTATGGCGAAACCCACGCAAGAGGCAAAGCCAGTTTCGACCGCATAATGGGCACACTTGAAGCCCTCCGCAACCACCCCAACGCAGCGGCCAGGGTCAGGGAATTACGCAAGGCCGCGCTGGCTGACGAACAAGGCGAAGCCCTGAAAGCAACCCTGAAAAAAGTCGCCTGAACTGAACAATAATGGCGCGATTAAAGGGTTGAGGAACTGTTTTCAAGAACGTCGACAGCCAGGACGGCTGGCGATGAGCGTACAGGGATGTATTCACAGCGTGTCTTGAAAACAGTTCCTCAACCCTTTTGTGTGGGTAAAAAAATCCTTACTTTTTTATAAGTCCGGCGGCGCCAGGTACCAGGCCAGGATCACCAGCGCGGCAAATGCCGTATAGGATAGTGTAAATACCCAG
>JAAXHV010000460.1 GCA_012270695.1 Gammaproteobacteria bacterium
AATCGCACGGGACCCGTCACCTTTTTTTGGTGATTTTTTCACCACGACTGGTGAATTAATTATCCATCAACAACCTGTACGCAGTGATATACCCATATTTATCGGAACCTGGGGGCCGAAAATTTCTCAACTTGGCGGCGAAATTGCCATGGGCATCAAGGCAGATTGTGTTGCCGACCCTGGATATCTCATGAAACTGCGTGAAAATGTCCATATTGGCGCCAAGCGGGCCGGTCGCGATCCATCCGGGTCAGAAATCATAGTCGGCCCGTTGTGTTCCATTTCCATGGACCGCAGCGGGGCTGTAAGCACCATGAAGCGATTACTGGCTATATTCCTGCCTTTCACTTCACCCATGAAAGAAGCTCACGGCATAGACGATGACCGTATCAACATGGCTAACGCCGCATATCGCGAGGGAGACTATGAAAAAGCGGAATCATTGGTGCCTGATGAAGCTGTGCATGCATTTTCATTGACGGGGACACCCGGGGACATCATCCCCCAAATCGAAGCATTAACAGGGGCCGGCGCGACGCATATCGTATTCGGGCCGCCACTTGGACCCGATTTCAAGGAATCCATCCGCTTACTGGGTGAAAAAGTGCTTCCGTATTTTCATTCGAAAAACTGAATAATCACCACACGGGCAAATCATAATGGCGCACGATAACGAAAAACTGCTGGCTGAATACCCTTCGGCCTGGTCGGCACATGATATGGAAAAAATAAAGTCATTTTTCAACGAAGATTGCATCTATGAGGACCCCACGCTGGGGGTGCAAAAGAAAGGCAAGGATGGGTTGATGGAATTTATAAGCGATATATTTGAAATGCAGCCTGATTTCCATATTGAGTATCAACACTATTTTGCAACGGATATGCACGGCGCTGCTGTCTGGACAATTACCAATACCTGGAATGGTGAATTCCACGGCGTGGATTGCACCGGAAAAAAAGCAAAATTCAGCGGCGTGACGTTATTTGAGTTCAAAAATGGAAAAATAAGCCGGAACACCGATTATTGGGACCTGACTCCACTGCTCGTGCAACTGGGCGTAACGTTGAGAAATCGGTGAAGGTTGGAATTGGTCTTATAACGTGTCAGGCCCATCCTGACGATACCAGAAGCGAGGCTGAACGGTACCGTGACGCTATTGACCAGGCGGTTGCAGCTGAGCGACTGGGCTTTGATTCAGTCTGGGTCTCCGAACACCATTTTGTGGATGACGGTTATATGCCGTCCGTGCTGCCTGTGTGTGCGGCAATTGCGGCAAAAACAAGCCTGATAACAATCGGAACAGCCGTCGCATTAGCGCCGTTTTATGAACCCCTGCGTCTCGCAGAAGATGCCGCAACGGTCGACCTGATCTCCGGCGGGCGCCTCATTCTTGGACTGGGCCAGGGTTGGCGTCCGGAGGAATTCGACGCGTTCGGGGTAGCCCCCCAGAGTCGAGGCCAGATACTTCAGGATACGGTCACCACCTTGCGCCAGGCGTGGACGGAAGGAACCGTAAGCGGTGGAGGTCTGCTCAGTTATCCCAACGTGTCAGTAAGACCCAAACCCGCGACCGGTGGCATACCGATCTGGATCGGCGCAACAGTCGAACGCTCGATTCGACGCACAGGGAGAATAGCCAACGGATTTATCGCAGCTGGTAGCCTGGAGGAACCCTATACGCCGGAGGAATTCCGCAAGCAACTGGCATGGATAAATGAGGAACGCCAGGCTCTGGACGATGCGTCGATTTTTACACCTTGTATGTTTCTCCCGACCTATGCTTCCAGCGGGCCTGATCCTTGGACCCAGGTTCGTGATTACGTGCACTACACCTACTGGAAATACGAAGACATGGCGTATGCTCGCAGCCGTACCGGACCTTCAAAAAACCCGCCAGTCCTCGAGCAGGGACGTGAAACCTTCCTGCGTGAAAACGGAATTATCGGCAGTCCCGAGGCCGTAGCGGAGAAAATCCAGCGGTTTGCGGAGGTAGCCGGCAGCGAGTTTCATTATATTGCACGGTTATACTGGCCCGGTATGGGCAGGGAGCGCCAACTGGAGGCCATGCACGCCTTTGCTGAAACCGTCATACCGCTGCTTCGCTGAACCATGGGGGTCAGGTCGCACAATGCACACGCAAAGTTTGCAGACAGCGTAAGTCCACTGCCGCGTTGAAACCCTGGCCAGGCCCGATGCCATATTTGCCTCCGGAGACTTCTCAATGAACAAAAACAACATCAAAAC
>JAAXHV010000461.1 GCA_012270695.1 Gammaproteobacteria bacterium
CGCAAGCTTGAAAGTGAATGATGGCGTCGTCGGAAACTAACCTGGTGTGGATCGATCTCGAAATGACCGGTTTGATCCCGGAGGAGGATTACATTATCGAGATTGCAACTGTGATTACCGATGCCCAATTGAATATGTTGGCGGAAGGTCCGGTGATGGCGCTGCGCCAGTCGGAGACAGTCCTGGCAGCCATGGATGACTGGAACATGGACCAGCACACCCGCTCGGGTTTGTTACAACGGGTGCGCAGCAGCGAGTATTCCGAGTCCGATGCCGAGAAGCTCACTCTGGATTTTTTGCGCAAATACGTATCGGCCGGGATCTCTCCCATGTGCGGCAACACTATCTGCCAGGACCGCCGCTTCCTCAGCCGGCACATGCCCGAACTCGAGAAATATTTTCATTACCGTAACCTGGACGTGAGTACGGTAAAGGAACTGGTAAAACGCTGGACAAACAACCAGGAGCCGTTTGCCAAGGAGTCAACCCATCTTGCCCTGAATGACATCCACGACTCCATCGAAGAATTACGCCATTACCGGAAACTGTATTTTAACTGTTGAGTCTGTACCATATCAGGGAGTAGGCGGATGTCTTGAACCCCCGGATGAGCAACCATCATAAACAGTTTCGATTGCAACAAGCTGGGCCGGATAGTCTCTTTCCGCGTACTCCCGGCTGATCCGTTCTTCAACCAGGTCGCGCCTGACAAGCTCCACAGCGCGTTTGGCGGGGTCGCCGCCACCGCCGGGACCAGCACTCTCTAGAGGGACAAGAAGATGTTTGAACAACATACTGAAATAAGAAAAATTCTGAACCGTATCATGGAAAGCGTTCATAATCTGGACTATGAGGGTGTGCGTGATCTGATACCTGATGATGGCGTATATTTTGGTTCGGTTGCGGTAAAGGCACAAGGGTATGATGAACTGTATGAAAAACAATTTTCCAGGGTTTGGCCAAACATTGGTGATTTCAAGATAGATCCCTCATCCATTTCTATACATA
>JAAXHV010000462.1 GCA_012270695.1 Gammaproteobacteria bacterium
ATTGATCCTGACGGGATGTCGCAGAAGGACATGCAGGCGTTCTCCATCGTCATCAGGAACCTGCTGAATATCCTGCCCCAATCGATCGTGCTGCAACAGTATTACGTTCATTACCGCGATCTCAAGGTGCAATTTGCCCGGCGGATAAACCCGGTATGCAACGCGCTGAATCAGTACCGGGAAAATCACTTGAACGGGATGCGCCTGTCGGCAGCCCGGTGTGTGCTGTTCATCGAGATGTTCCCTGAGCGCCAGGGTCGCTCCAGCCTGTCGCTGTTCATGCACCATTTACTGAGGTGCCTGCAGAGCACGACATCCAGGGACTACGTCAGGCGATTTATCATGTATGGTCCCGTGCACACCGCCTCCGCGAGCGCGCTGGAAAAACTGGCGCTCGCACTGGAAACAATGATCCGCGACATTATCAACTACTGGAGCGGCTTGTTCCGCACCCGGCAACTCGACCTTGATGAGACCTACCGGGTGATGAAATTCCTGGCGACGATGGAGGTGAAATACCTGCATAGCGACCTGCGCTGCCCGCATATCATCGATACCGACCTGTCGGACGGGCAAGTGACGCCGGTAACGAGGAACGGCATGGATGTATTGAGATTGCAGAACCTCAACAACACCTACGTTCGCGTCCTGTCGGTAAAGCAGTTCAACTTCGACCGGTTTACCCCCGGACTGTTCGCAAAAAGTCCTGTCAAAACACCGGGTAATTACGTGTTGACGACCCGTTATAAGGGCATGAGCGAGACCTCAAAGACCCTGTTTTTCTTCAACCGCAAGAAAGAACTGGAACGGGAGACGCTCACCTTTGCGGATTTTATCAAGGGGCTGGACAGCGGTTCGGAAAAGGACAGGGAAATGCGGGTGTTCCGTCCCTCGCTGATACGCAAATTCCAGGAGCTGGATGAAGCAGCTTCCCTGAAAGACAACCTGGGACTGGTCGCCACCCATGCGGTTATTTTCGATACCGACGTGAA
Source organism: Gammaproteobacteria bacterium (assembly GCA_012270695.1). Classification (GTDB taxonomy): domain Bacteria; phylum Pseudomonadota; class Gammaproteobacteria; order Eutrophobiales; family Eutrophobiaceae; genus JAAXHV01. The sequence goes on from JAAXHV010000462.1 coordinate 993, forward strand.
GCAGCTTGAGCAGACCACGGAGCGGCTGCAATCCGCCCTGCAACAGAACCAGTTCAGCATACT
>JAAXHV010000463.1 GCA_012270695.1 Gammaproteobacteria bacterium
GTAGTCTATGTTAGACCATATTTTGTAAAAGGAGCATTGACCGTGGACCATTCCAAACCTTATCCACTCTGGACAGTTGCCGAGGCCAAAGCGCGCCTTTCGGAAATCCTTCGTCTTGCCGAAAAGGAAGGGCCGCAACGTATTGGCGCGAGGAAGGCTTTTATCGTGGTCCCGGAGCATATATGGCGGGATCAGACTTCACACCGTAAACCCTTGGGCCAGTGGCTGGTCGACAATATACCGCGCGGGGCTGAGCTTGAGGTTCCGGATCGCCACGACCCCGCACGCGAGCTCTCTTTCGTGACTCAGGATGATGAATGAGCGGCTATCTCATTGATACCAATGTGGTATCAGAATTGACGAAAGCATCGCCGGACTCAGGTGTCGTCGCGTTTCTATCGGAACAGGACAATCTGTGGCTGTCGCCGGTAGTGCTGCATGAACTGGAGTTCGGATTGCAGTCTCTTCCCCGGGGGCGCCGTCGCGACGGCCTGCAGCAGGTTCTGTCGGATTTCATCACCGAGTTCGAGGACCGCATCCTGCCGTTGGAGCGTATCGAGGCGGTGTGGGCCGCCCGGCTGAGAGCAGAAGCCCACCTGGCAGGTCGAGTGCTGCACCTGGGTGATGCGCTGATTGCCGGAACGGCCAAGGCTCACGGACTCTCGGTCGCAACCCGGAATGTAAGCGATTTCGACGGGCTGGATGTCAGTGTCACCAATCCCTGGCAAACACCGTGATGGCCCTATCCGAGCAAGGCAGAGCCCTATGAACAGCAACGACGCGCCGGAAACGAGTCTGAGCGCGCGCACCCTCAGCGGACTCGGATGGTCTTACCTGGCGACGTTTATCAAGGCTTTATTGTCACTGCTGGTGCTCATAATCCTGGCCAGGCTGCTCGCTCCGGCTGATTTTGGGCTGCTTGCCATTGCCTGGATTTTTATTATGTTTGGCTCGAGGTTCGGCCAGGCGTTTGTCGGGCCCGCAATCGTCCAGCGGTCTGAGTTGACCGACCTTCATATTCAAGTCGGTATTACTCTATCTTTGACAACAGCTATCGTCTTAGCGGCGTTTGTCCTGCTTCTTGCGCCTTTTGTCGGCGAATTCTTTAATGAACCAACGGCATCTCAAGTTCTCCAGGCATTATCAGTGATATTTCTTATTAACGGTATAGGAAATGTACCAACCCACTTGTTGCGCCGTGATCTCCGTTTCAAGGAATTGATGTTTGCGGACATCCTGGCGTATTTCACCGGCTACGGACTGACGGCTGTGATCCTCGCTTTCCAGGGTTATGGTGTATGGTCTCTCGTCTGGGGCGAGATCATGCACAAGGTCATTCATACGATAATAGTAATCCGCTATACACACACCCATCTTTATCCCCGCTGGGCAGTCCGTGAAGCAACCGACCTCCTTTCCCGCGGAGCCGGATTTTCGCTGGCGCGGTTTTTTGAATTCATTGCAAGGCAGGGCGGCCACTTCGTTATCGGGCGTTGGTTGGGAGCCGCATCACTCGGTTTTTACACGCGGGCCGATAAGCTGATTCTGGTACCGAGAAACTATGTCGGTCAGAGTTTGTTCCAGGTCCTGTTTCCGGCCATGGCACAGCGGCAGCAGGGGACAGAGCGGCTTGCAACCATTTACCTGCGCGGTTCCGAGATATTATCACTGGTGGCATTGCCGGTCAGCGCCTTGCTGTTTCTGAGCGCTCCCGAGATAGTCCTGGTGATCCTGGGAGATCAATGGGACCCGGTTGTTGGCCTTCTCCGCATTCTTGCGTTTGCTGTCCTGTTCCAGATGTGCGATATCCTG